>NZ_JAAHIE010000535.1:0-4719 GCF_010671945.1 Moorena sp. SIO4E2 | reverse complement strand
TTCCTGAACTACTGCTGACTTTTTCAGCTGGTCACCCACCAGGAGGTATTGACTCAAACTATTACTCTGACTAATTTGTCAGTTTTACTGAGATCTAGTCTACCGTACTTTTAAAAGAGCCGCACCCTATCTGTTCTTAGTACCCAGAGAATTCTGTTGATAACCGTGCGCTGCTCTTTGTTTGGCTTACCTGTATGCGGTTTTTGCTGTGGTAGTAACGGTTTTAACCGTTCCCAATGTTGATTACTTAAGTTCCCTCGATTCATGAATGCACCCTGCGATCACACTACTTTTTTGAGGATATAACGAGTTGGAAAACAGGCCCTAGGGGGTCTTGCCATCATTTTCAGCCTCGTAGCCAGCCTTGGGACAGGCCGCCGGAAGGATACGGGCAAGATGCCCGTTCCACAGTTGCGCTTTCCACCCACCGGGCCAAACAGCAAAAATGATATCACCCCTGATTACGGATAAATTGCCCCCTTTTAATGGCTTGATCAATTGCTGTGTACTGCTCTGATTTTCCTGTGGCTTTAAACTCCAGTGCTACTGTCATCGATCGATCTGTTGAGGCAGCATTTTTAGAATAGCTATTATCTGATCAAATGTCAATAGTTTAGGGGAATAAATTCCCTGGGTAATCCTATATAAATTTTCGTTAAAATGTCCTTGACAAAATCTTGAGAATTTGGGCTATAAATGACGGTTACTATCTCAGTTTACGTCTGCGATCGCTAGCCGGGTAATCCTATATAAATTTTTGTTAAAATGTCCTTGACAAAATCTTGAGAATCTGGGCTATAAATGACTATAATAAGGCAGAAGGCAGAAGGCAGAAGTAAAGGAGTAAAGGAGTAAGTTTTCAAGGGAGAAGGTTTTTTATAACTAATTATCCGGAGATGATATTAAGTCCCAGGGTCGAAGCCTGTGCCACGGCTGACCGCTGACCGTCAAGGGGTTAGGAGAATAAATTGCCCAGGGTCCAAAGCCCCTAGATGAATCTAGGGGCTTTGGACGCGGTGTCACTAATTCCGTTACAACTGAGGTGGTAATCCTACCTCCTTCGGTTTCACAAACTTGCCCTCAAAGCTGATCGCTTGATCTTTGCTAACACTCCTGGCATTAGCCACAGCTATGCGCAGTTGAGCACGTTCCATACGCTCTGTAACACCACCCAAAAGATATAACATCACTTTGCAGGCTAACTCTCGTCCAGAAACTAGCACTCGTTTTCGATTTGGCTCATACAAAATGCCGTACCAAGGGGATTGTGGGTGATCTATCTGACTAAAGCCACCCGAACCATCGTATTTTTGAAGTTTCTCGAAGATGGTTTTGAGAGAGAAATCCTGGTTAAATACTAGAATACCCAAAGCTTGAACTAGGGCGATTTGTCCTACTGGACGGAATAGCATGTTTCCTTCTCCTCCACCCCTTTCATGGTTAAACCGACGCAGCTGGGGTGTTTCTTTTCCATGTTCGAGCTTTTGATAGCTGGGTAAACTAGCTAGATAGTCGAAAAGCTCCGTCAATGTTTTAGTTCCCATCTCTAGCTCTTCATCTTCAGGACGCATGGGAATTAGACCTTTCTCACAAGGTTTCCAGTGAGGGAATTGGTAGCCCAAATACAGCTCAGATATATGTTTGAGAGCTTGTAAAGTAGTCAAGACTGTTGACTTAGCGGAAACCGTAGCGCTATCCCAATTCACCCGAGGATTACGATTTTCCATCTCCCTCAGCAGAGGATGACTCATGGCAATTTTTCTAGCAACGATTGAAAAGCCATCGTCTTCATTGAGCAACGCTAGTTGTCCTTTGCTCAACCTTACTGCCATCAGGTTAACGTGAGCAAAGATCGAGCGGATGCGTCGCCGTGCTTCTTCACGGGTTTCTCCCTGAACCACAGCAGGAATGAACTCAATACCAATTTTTTCTGTGGCTAGACTTTGCAGATAACCTGGCGAGATGTGATACTCCTCCATCAAGTCATCAACTGTAATCAGGGAGCCGATTGGCTTTTTGCCTTTGCTATATTTCTGGAGCGTACCGATTTTAATCAATTCCATCAGAGCCTGGATTCCCATCAGTCGATGCTGACCGTCTAAGGCAAAAATTGAAACATGGTCTGAAACATCAAGCAGTCCGACTGTGCCATCTTTATCTAAACTGGTGAACTCAGCTGCCGACTGGAGAGCGCGTTGATTCTTATCCCAGTGAGCAGCCTGGGCATTATCTACCCAGCCAGAGCTAAGCACTACCAGGACTGGGGGAAACTTGTGAGTTTTGCGGGCTGCTAGATATTGAGCCAGAGCAGCTTGACGTGACCAATCAAGAGGACGCTGCTGAAGCGCTTCTATAGTATCGGCATCTCTGACGATATTGTTCGTTTGTTGATCAAACTTTTGCTGAAATAGCGGCAGTTGGGAGGCGTAGCGGACGCGAATTGCTAACCATTCCAGAGTGACTGAGCCAATAAATGCCTCTGTAGTGCCCATGTGAGTTTTCTGTACCAAGATTTGGTCGTTTCTAGCCAGATGCCTATCCAGCAATAACGCCAGCGCCTGTCGATCTCGGTTTTCTTGTTCAAGTATTTGGTTGGCGAGGTCATTGGGATGATTTGCACTTTTGATCACCATAGTTTTAAACCCATAATGCTGCGTTGTAGAAGCTATCGATAAATAGTAAGCATTCAGCTATCAGCATTCAGCTATCAGCATTCAGCTATCAGCATTCAGCTATCAGCATTCAGCTATCAGCATTCAGCTATCAGCATTTAGCTATCAGCATTCAGCTATCAGCATTCAGCTAATGCGCTACCTCCCAGCGTCGAAGCCTGTGCCACGCTACTGTTCGCACAGCGTGCCCGTAGCGCAATCGGTGCTTTTGAATAAAATATAGCGTTTCTAGGATTTATGAGGTACGCTTTTCAACCTCAAAGTCCCCCTTGATAAGGGGGATTTAGGGGGATCCCTTTGTACCTCATGGCATAGAGAATTGCTATAAGCTGTTCCCGTAGCATGAGCCTTTAGCTGACGGCTGACCGCTGATGGCTGTTCGCGTAGCGTGCGCGTAGCGCATATGCTTACGATAAATATTTTTAAGACTAGCACAAGTTTTTAAGGATCAAATTAGCTTATTTCCCTATACTCGGGCTTCGATAGAGTAAAACTATTAATCATACCATTTTAGGAAGAAAAACGTTAGATCCACTGTCAAGAAATTTTATTCAAAACTTGGGATAAGCTCGAAAAAAGGACCAATCTGCCAAGCCTTGTCTTAGCAGAGAGTCAGCACCCCGCTCTTGCCTAGAGGGGGTTTCCCTACTGCGGTGAAGTCAGATGAATCAGGTCAAACTCTCAGAAAATAAGCCAAAAAATCGCACTGTGGCTGAGCTAGTGGAAGAGATTACTGCTCTGACCACTGAAATTCAACAGTTATACTGCTTAGACGCAATTCCCTGGGTGATAGGGTATAGTGGTGGCAAGGATAGCACCGCAACTCTACAGCTGGTATGGAATGCGATCGCAGCTCTGCCACCAGAACAGCGAACTAAGACTATCTATGTCATCACTACAGACACGTTAGTAGAGAATCCCATTGTTTCAGCTTGGGTTCGCAATTCCCTAAAACAGATTAAGTTAGCGGCTGAAGCTCAAGGATTGCCCTTTGAACCCCATCTCTTACAACCGGAGGTTAAAGAAACCTACTGGGTCAGTTTAATTGGTAAAGGTTACCCAGCCCCACGGGGTAAATTTCGCTGGTGTACTGAACGTTTGAAAATTAAACCCTCTAACCGTTTTATTCGGAATGTTATCCGATCTAGTGGAGAAGCTATTGTTGTTTTAGGCACTCGCAAAGCGGAAAGCCAACAACGGGCAAGACGGATGAAAAAAATGGAAGCTAAACGAGTACGTGCTCGTCTAACTCCTAATATGAATTTACCAAACTCCTTGGTTTATAGCCCCATTGAAGATTGGCAAAATGATGAGGTTTGGCTCTATCTCATGCAATGGCAAAACCCCTGGGAATACAGCAATAAAGACTTATTTGCTATGTATCGAGGGGCTAGTGCTGATAACGAATGTCCATTAGTTGTGGATACCTCTACTCCTAGTTGTGGTAGCTCTCGTTTTGGTTGCTGGGTTTGTACACTGGTAAGTCAGGATAAATCCCTGACAGCGATGATTGATAATGACGAAAAAAAGGAATGGCTAGAACCTTTACTGGATTTGCGCAAGGAGTTGGAGCCTGGAGAAAACCGTGAGCGACGAGATTTTAGACGTAGCAATGGTAATGTCCAACTGTATGAACGGAATTTAGATGGACAAATATCTGTTGAGCCAATTCCTGGTCCTTATACGAAAGAAGCACGGGAGTATTGGCTGAGGAGATTGCTTACTGTTGAAACTGAAGTTCGTCAGAATTGTCCAGAAAATATGCGGGACATCACCTTGATTAGTCGAGAGGAACTTAGTGAGATTCGTCGCATCTGGCTAGAAGAAAAACACGAATTTGATGATAGTTTGCCCCGCATTTATGAAGAAGTTACTGGCGAACCCTTCAAAGACATCCGTCCTGGCGCTGACAACCGTCTCCTTGGTGGTGATGAGTGGCAGGTCTTAGAAGAAATCTGTGACAATGATGCTATGCATCTCGAACTAATGGCAAAACTGCTAGACACAGAACGCCAGTATGTGACTAGGTCTCGTCGTATTGGGATCT
>NZ_JAAHIE010000534.1:0-4725 GCF_010671945.1 Moorena sp. SIO4E2 | reverse complement strand
AAACATACCCGACTTTTTTAGTCGGGATTAATTGCAGGGGTTAAAGATTAACCATTAACCAGTCAAAATTACTGTCAATTGAGATACAAACGTTTGGTTCGATTAGTGATACACGGCTGTGTGTAGGGAACAGGAAATAGGCAAGAGGCAAGAGGCAAGAGGCAAGAGGCAATAGGCAATAGGCAATAGGCAATAGGCAAGAGGAACCCACCCCTAACCCCTCCCAGGAGGGGAAGGCAAGAGGCAATAGGCACCCACCCCTAACCCCTCCCAGGAGGGGAAGGCAAGAGGCAATAGGCAAGAGGCAATAGTAATCCCCCCGACTCCCGATTCCCGATTCCCGATTCCCGATTCCCGATTCCCGACTCCCGACTCTCGACTTCCAACTCCCTAGTAGCGCTGGTGGAAACCGTTATAGTATCTTTCCGAAAGCGGAAAATCATTTCCAATCTCTCACTATTCGATCAACTATCCTATGGGCAAGATCGCCAGAAAATATAAATTCATCATCATTTGCCTCACTACTCTAATTTTCATTAGTGCTGGCAGTGCCTCTGCTCAAGACACAGTTATCTTTAGCAGAAAAGATATCTTTCATCCCGTTATTGCTAACAACGGTATGGTTTCCTCTCAAGAACGCTATGCCTCACAAGCTGGTTTAGCGGTTTTAAAAGAAGGTGGCAATGCTGTTGATGCTGCGGTAACCATTGGGTTTACCCTAGCGGTAACCTTACCGCGAGCTGGGAATCTCGGTGGCGGTGGCTTTATGCTCTTACATCTGGCCAAGGATAACCAAACCATTGCTATTGATTATCGGGAGAAAGCACCACTAGCTGCTACTCGTGATATGTTTCTGGACAATAATGGTGAGGTTGACCCAGAAAAGTCTCGATACAGTTATTTATCTGTTGGTGTTCCTGGTACCGTAGCTGGGTTAACCATGGCACTGGAAAAATACGGCACTATTTCCTTAGAACGGGCATTACAACCAGCTATAGAATTAGCAGAAAAAGGGTTCCCAGTTTCTGAAGATTTGTTCCGCTCTCTGAGAGACGTTAAGAAACGAATGCAGTCTTATGAGGCGAGTATGGCTATTTTTTATAAGCCAGGAGGTGTCCTTTATCAGGTAGGGGAAATCTTAGTACAAAACGATTTAGCCCGTAGTTTAAAGCTAATTGCTAAACATGGGGCTAAAGCCTTTTATGAAGGTGCGATCGCATCGGCTATCGTAGCAGACATGGAAGCCAATGGTGGTCTGATTACCAAAGAGGATTTAGCTACCTACAAGCCCGTGATTCGAGAGCCGATTCGAGGCACTTATCGGGGCTATGAGATTTATTCTATGCCACCTCCAAGCTCTGGGGGTATCCATCTGGTGCAGATGTTGAATACTTTAGAAGCCTTTCCGATTCGGAAACTGGGACATAATACTGCCCAAACCATTCATTTAATGGCGGAAAGTATGAAGTTAGCCTATGCTGACCGTTCTAAATTTCTAGGAGATCCTGACTTTGTTCCCGTTCCTGTTGCTGAATTAACCTCTAAAACCTATGCTGAACGAATCCGTCAACGGATTAATCCCTATCGAGCAACTCCCAGTTCAGAAATTGCCCCTGGTAATCCTACTCAACGGGTAGAAAGCAATGATACCACCCATTATTCAGTGATGGATAAGTATGGCAATGCTGTTGCTAATACCTATACTTTAAACTTTAGCTATGGCAGTAAAATTACAGTACCGGGAACGGGTATTCTCCTCAACAATGAAATGGATGATTTTTCAGCTAAGCCAGGGGTACCCAATGCTTATGGATTAACTGGAGCAGAATTCAATGCAATAGCACCGGAAAAAAGGATGCTGAGTTCTATGACTCCAACAATTGTGCTCAAAGATGGTAAGTCGTATCTGGTCACTGGCAGTCCAGGGGGGAGTAGGATTATTACCACCGTTTTGCAATTGATTATGAATGTAATTGATCACCAGCTCAATATTGCTACAGCTACTAATGCCATTCGGGTACATCATCAATGGTTACCGGATCAACTTTTTGTAGAACAGGATTTAAATGGTGATACAATCCAGTTATTGAAGTATAAAGGATATAAGATTTCGGTGCGTAATGCTATGGGGAGTACCCAGAGTATCATGTACATTAACAATTCATTTGAAGGTGCATCTGATCCTCGCAAACCTGGTGCCTTAACCTTAGGTTATTAACATAGCATTTACTTTAGCAATCCGTGTAGGAATTGTGGGAGTTTTTGATCGTAAGTTCCCTACGGTGCGCGTTCACCCTTAGCTTTTAAAAAGCGCGGGGTCGCACCGCTCCCTACTCCCTACTCCCTACTCCCTACTCCCTACTCCCTACTCCCTTTGCTATTACATGCCTCCACCTGAGCCTAAGAATAAATGCCTAGATTGCTTAGGGATGAAATTGGAAGGAATGCTGATTCCGCCAAACAAACAAAAACGTAAGTTTTGGCAAAAACCCTCTAAAATGCCGCAGATTAATTTATACCTAACCATCCAATTTAACCAGCAGTGGGAAGAGTTGCTCGAAGGTCGTGTTAAATTTGGACTCAAAGGTGGAGTACTGCGTCTTCATCTCCAACATGGTAATATCCCCTATGAATTCCGTGAGCTTGGTGGTTATATTCAACTGGCAACAGTAGGTAATCAACAGCAACAAGGGCCTAGTTGTGATCTAAACCACCGTCCAACAGACCCTAATGGCAACAGGGAAAGAGGGGGAGGTAATGTTACTCCAGAAGCTACCCAATCGCAATCCCACGAGACATCCCAACTAGAATATCAACCAGAATCCTGCAAGACATCCCACGAGACTGACCAAGTTTCCTGGTGCCACATTACCAATCAAGTTTCGGCAGAAAATCCTGCCTGGATTTTTGAAGAACAGAAGGGGAATGGTGTTTTATTTGGTTCCCTGAATCGGGTAAAGCTAGCAACTGTCAATGTCACTGCTTTACCCTGTCGTATCCAAGCAATCTTTGAAGTATCCCAGCGAGATATTTGTCTAACTGAAGTTGAGGGGTTGTGGTCCTCAAACCTTACCCGCAATAAAACCGTTGTGCTAAACAGACTGATTGTGGAACATTTGTTGGTAACTAGACTTAAGCCCTATCTGTCTCTCATGGAATTGCAATATGGGTGAGGAAAAATCTCAACCGATTCTGCTAAGCCTGATCAAGCGGGTTTTAGTGGCAGAAACAGACAATCTTGAGCAGTTGACCGCAATGGTTGGGCTGAATCTGGCTGAGGACTTCACTGCAGCTGACTTAAGTTACACTGACCTCAGCCAAGCTAGGTTGATGGAAGCGGATTTCAGAGGAACGGATTTCCGGGGGGCTAACCTCCAAGGTGCCAACTTATGTAATGCTGACTTGAGGGGGGCTGATTTCAGTCGTGCGAATCTAAGCATGAGCCACTTCAGGAATGCTAATCTCCAGGGGGTAAGCCTTGGTGGTGCTGACTTGAGGGGGATACGATTAGATGGTGCTAATGTCAGGGATGGTGACCTCAGTGGTGCTGACTTGAGGGGAGCTGACGTCAGGAAAACTGACCTCACTGGTGTTAATCTTAGCGAGGCTAAATTGGGAGGTGCTTACCTCCAGGGGGCTAAACTCAGGGGGGCTAATCTGGGTAGTGCGATTTTGAGCAGAGCTAACCTTCAGGGCACTAACCTCATCCGTGCCCACCTGGGGGGGGCTGACTTGAGGTGTGTTGATTTATCTGATGCTAACTTGAGCCGTGCTCAGCTTAGTGAAGCTAATCTCAAAGGTGCGAAACTGAGGAGAAGTAATCTTAAAGGTGCTGATTTAAGTTTAGCAGACATGACCCAAGTCTGCCTGATTCGTGCTAATTTGAATTATGTCCATCTGATTCGTGCCAACCTACGCAAAGCCGAGCTGATTCGTAGCGACTTAAGTAATAGTGATCTCAGGAGAGTTGATCTTCAGGGAGCTGACTTGAGTTTGGCTATCCTTGAAAATGCTGACCTTAGGAGTGCTAATCTCAGAAGTGCGAAGATGAATCTTACTGAGTTAGATGGTGCCAATCTCAGAGGAGCTGATTTTAGTCATGCTGACATTAGGGGGGCAAGAGTGAAAGGGGCTAGGTTCGCTAAAAATAGAGGTATTTCTAATCAGATGAGAGGGGTTTTGATGCGGTTAGGGGCAATTTTTGAAGATGAATAGCTCTAGGGTGATTATTCCTCGTTAAGTTAGGGAGTATCTTTCAGGAGATTCTAGCGCTGGGGGCAGGGAATCGGGAATCGGGAATCGGGAATCGGAACCCACCCCTAACCCCTCCCAGGAGGGGAACGGGAATCAGGAATCGGGAATCGGGAATCGGGAAAAAGTTATGAAAAAACTTTTTATATAAAGGTTTTAGCAATTCGTCTTGATGCAGTAGCGAGTAGGGTGCGTTAGGCAAAGCTAACGCACCGAGATGATAGCGATCGCATTTTTTCAAGCAACGTTATCCCCTGAGGTACCTAAGGGAATTAGAGGCAGCAGGGGACACAGGGGAATCAGAGACACGTTTGAGGTTTCAGTCTTGGCAGGCTCGGGTGCTTGGAAAGGTTCCTCAAATTGCTCAAAGTGCATTTCGGACACTGGTTCCTGTAACAATTTTTCTAATACAATTTGCGGTTTGACTTCAGCAATATCTTCTTCGAGGATTTGATTCAGCTTAATTTTGTCTTA
>NZ_JAAHIE010000533.1:0-4741 GCF_010671945.1 Moorena sp. SIO4E2 | reverse complement strand
ATTACAATGACAATAACTATTAGACATCTGGTATCTGCACTCTTGGTTTTATCTTTTGGATTGTTGGGGTCTCTAATTCCTGGTGGTTCAATTGAAACAAGGAGTTTCTCACACATTGACCCCTTGATATTGGGGGCATTTAATACCTTCTTAACTTCCCTAGAGATAGTCAGCCTTTTAATTATTTACTTTATCTTCAAAGATTTAAAGTGGGCGTTCATTGTGTCTAGCTTATGTGCTATGTCCTATTTTATCGTATACGCCCTAGACTTAGGAACACTCTTTCCAGTTTCGCCAGATCCCATGCCTCAGGCGCTATTTGTAATTGAAGTATTGGGAATGATTGTTTCTCTTCCTTTACTATTTCTTTCTGTTCGCGGAGCTATGACGAGTAACACTAGTGGCAAGGAGCAAGTAATAGAAAGCAAACCCTATTCAAAGACGTTTGTATATTTCGCTTTCTTTTTGGTTATTGTTGGTGTTGGCATTATTACCTTTGCTACGAAATCGGCTATAGGTAGCTAACAGTGCCTAACATTCGTAAGTATTCAGCTGTCAGCTATCAGCTTTGTGGCACAGCGTCGAAGCCTGTACCAGGCTACGGTAACAGCTATCGTAAGCTATCAGCTATCAGCTATCAGCTATCAGCTATCAGCTTATGGCTTAGATCACAGCGTCGAAGCCTGTGCCACCCTACTTGAGGTGTTTTTGAATAAAATCAGCTGACCACTGACCACTGACGGCTGACGGCTGAATGCTTACCAGCTATCAGCTTATGGGCATAGGGCAAGCTACACCGAACAGCTTTTGAATAACAAAAATAACCATTAGTTTAATCTGAGTTAAGGAAAGCTGACCGCTGACTGCTGACCGCTGAATGCTTAAGAATTAGAAGGAATATGTTTGCTTTTTATATCAATCCTATGTTTACATCTCAAATAAAAATTATATAGCGTTTATCATAGCTATGAGGTACATTCAAGGTTCTTACCGCTGCTCCGTTCGCGTTTGGCCGTAGGCCACGCGGGGCGCGTTCGCGCAGCGTCTGGCAAAGCCAGTAAGCGTGGCCCACGGCCTTAGCTCCCTAAAACCCTAAGGGCGAGGTACCTCATCCGATTGAGAGTGCTATATATGACAATGATATATCTAGAGCTAAACAATCAAGGTCAAGTACTTCGTTTTTCTCTTGAGAAAGGATTTTATCGATTAGGACGCGATCGCACTTGGTCAGATTTCGATATTCCTGAAACAGGCTGGACTATTGTCTCCCAACGCCATGCTTTTCTGCTTCAAGAGGGAGAGGATTATCGGATTTTTGATGGTGATGGGGCAAATCCAAGTACTAATGGACTATTTGTTAACCACACTCGCATCACTGATGGGTATCTTCTGAAACATGGCTTAGAGTTGACCATTGGACAAAATCCTCGGGATTACATTCGCCTCACTTACTTTAATCCTGCCCATAGTCAACCAAGGGTGACGCCAAATAAACGGCAGCTTTCCTTGGCAAGTGTGCAAAATTGGCCAGTGCAATTGGGTCGTTCTCCTAATCCTGAACTTTCCTACTGTTGGCCATTAGATGCACCGACAGTTTCCTCCCTTCACGCTACCCTTATCAAGATTTACGAAGGCAATTATCAGATTAATAATTATAGCAGAAATGGTACCTTTATCAATGACAAGTTAATCCATAAACCAGTTTTACTTAAGGATGGGGATACGATTCGGATTGGTCCGTTTATATTACTGTTGAGGCAGGATACTTTAGAATTAGTTGACCAAGGTAATCAAATTCGGATTGATGCTGATAAATTGCTGCGCGAGGTTAATTATAAATTATGCAAAAAACGCACTATCCTGAATCACGTTTCTATGCCGATTGAACCTGGTCAGTTAGTGGCTTTGGTAGGAGGTAGTGGCACTGGTAAATCTACGTTACTGAAAACTCTATTAGGAATTGCACCAATTACTAAAGGTACTGTATTTATCAATGGCCAAGATTTGCGACAGCATTTTAATCAGTACCGCTCACAAATTGGCTATGTTCCCCAAGATGATATTGTGCATCGGGATTTAACTGTAAAAGAAGTATTAACCTATGCCTGTGAATTACGATTACCACCAGATACTGATGTGAAACAGGTGGTGAAGCAAACTTTGTCACAAGTCAAACTGGATTTTGTGAGAAACACGGTTGTGGGTAATCTGAGTGGGGGACAACGGAAACGAGTCAGTATTGCTGTGGAATTATTGGCTGATCCGAAACTGTTCTTTCTGGATGAACCTACTTCTGGTCTAGATCCAGGACTGGATAAGGAAATGATGCAGCTATTGCGAGAATTAGCGAATCAGGGACGAACTGTGGTGCTGGTGACTCATGCTACTGCGAATATTGACGTATGCGATCGCATTGCCTTTATGGGTCGGGGTGGACGGTTGTGTTACTTTGGTCCTCCCACAGAAGCGATGGACTTTTTTAAGATGCCATCTCCAGACTTAAGATACTTCCCTGATATTTACCTGAAGCTAGAGCAAGGGGAAACACCGGAGGAACTTGAGCAGAATAGTGAACACTGGCATCAGCGGTTTCTCAGCTCACCTGGTTACAAGACCTACATTTCAGCACACCTCAGTCCTGGTCAAAGGTTGCTATCGACCTCAATCCCTAGCAAAAGTGCTGGTATTCCTGTTTTCAAGCAACTCAAGCAACTGCTGTTGCTCAGTCAGCGCTATCTACAACTAGTAGTGCGGGATATGCGAAGTCTTGCCCTAGCCTTACTAACTGCTCCGATTGGGATTAGTTTGATTATTCTGACGTTGTCAGGGAAAGACCCCTTAGCTCAACTGAAGTCTCCAGAGATAACCCAAGCACCTCTAGCGCTACGAGTATTGTTTATTTTTACCTGTGCTGCCCTGTGGGTTGGACTATCTAGTTCACTGCAAGAAATTGTGAAAGAGTCCAGTATTTATGCGAGAGAGCGACTGGTTAATTTAGGGTTATTTCCCTATCTCGGTTCCAAAGTACTGATTCGGTCTGGCTTAGCTATTTTACAAACTATCTTGATTGTTACTATTGTGCTCTATGGGTTTAAGCCACCTACCTCTGAACTACTGGATTGGAAAATTGGCTTGGGAATCACTACTTTTTTAACCATTATCGCTGCTACCAGTTTAGGTCTGATGGTATCGACATTGGTTAAAAATGAAAGTGAAGCCAATAATACTATACCATTGATTTTGCTACCCCAGATTATTTTTTCTGGAGTTATTTTTAAACTAAAAGGATTAGCCAGTACACTATCTTGGCTGATGGTAAGTCGTTGGTCAATGGGAGCTTACGGTGCCCTGGTAAATGTGAATAGCATGGTACCAGAACAGTCTTCCAGGTTTGGATTGAAGCTTCCTCCTCCTCCCTTTGAAGCAACACCCGTTTATGATGCCACCTGGCAAAATTTGATTCTTAACTGGCTACTACTGTGCTTACACACCGGGGTTTATTTAATAATCGCCTTTAAATTACAGAAGCGGAAGGATATTTTATAGGAAATATGTAGGGTGGGCAGTGCTTACTTTGATCATTGTCAGGTTTTAAATTAGTCTGAGGCACTGCCCACCAGAGAATTAATTTTATAGTTAATTTACTGTCGGTGGGCAGAGAAATATAGAGTAGATGTAGGGTGGGCAGTGCTTACTTTTAGGATAGTCAGGTTTTAAATTAGTCGGATGCACTGCCCACCCTACTATTAATCTGTCGGTGGGCAGTGCTTACTTTTAGGATAGTCAGGTTTTAAATTAGTCGGATGCACTGCCCACCCTACTATTAATCTGTCGGTGGGCAGTGCTTACTTTTAGGATTATCAGCTTTTCAATTGGTTTTATGCACTGCCCACCCTACTATTAATCTGTCGGTGGGCAGTGCTTACTTTTAGGATTATCAGCTTTTCAATTGGTTTTATGCACTGCCCACCCTACTATTAATCTCTGATATTAACACAAAAAATCATCGGATATCTTTTCTTTCTAACCTCTCCACAATCTCCATATTTCGTAATAAAAAAAATTACTAAACCCCTTGACAATAAATTAATTTATAAATATATTAATAATTAAGCAGTTTCAAGGAGTCATTACTGATGACTAAAAACTTTCCACCTAACTCTGATGACAATATCACCCCTGAAAACGAAGGTCGTAAACGGAAGAAAGCCAAGCTCGTTTTGATCGGTTCTCCTGAAAAGGTTCGCAAAACAATTAATGCCATTTATTCCCTTAAGTATGCTTACCCAGACGAGTGGAGCACTCCCGAGCCTACTGGAAAACCGGGTGAGGTTATGACCTTTTTGATTCGATATTTTTACGTAGACTAGGATAGTAAATTGCCAGGGCAAAGCCCTGGCGACTATGAATGGTGAACGTTTTTTGTGGAGGGATATAAATCAGGATGAAGGATGAGTTAGAATGTGGTTGCTTTCGAGCAGTTGCTGACTAATTCGATAAGAATGTATTAGTTCATCAGTAGCGATGCAGCGCGGTCTTGGGGAGGCAGCGCGGTCTTGGGGGTTTCCCCCATGAGCGACTGCCGTGGTCCCCCCCATGAGCGACTGCATCAAGACAGTGATTTAGAGTTGAGTTGAGCTCAGCTTTACAAAAGAATTCGGTCAAGACTTGGGGTTAACCAGAGCTTGACCGATTTTTTTTTGTTATAGTTAGAGGAATTATTAATTGGGTGAGTTCGTAG
>NZ_JAAHIE010000532.1:0-4754 GCF_010671945.1 Moorena sp. SIO4E2 | reverse complement strand
AAACAATCCTCATTATGATCTCTTTGATGACCAATATCTGTAATACCGAGATCATCGAGACTCTGCAAGCTCATTGGCAACAGTACCGTTGGCATGTCATCCCCTTGTTGCTCAATTCCTGGTAGATCAGACAATAATTCCTGGCTATCAGGAGGTTGAGTGTCTGCCGTTGCCATTTCTGAGACTACAGCCTCAGTTAATTCCATACCGGATTCGTATGGGTCAGATTCTTGTTCGTGAGCAATGGCTTGCAGATGCGATCGCAATTCCTCAATGGTTTCAATTTCCTTTGTACACAACTGCCGGACAACCGTTGACAAGGAGGTAAATTGAGTTCGCTGGGACTCATTAAATAATCTTTGCCACAGTTGTCCCAAATCCTCTAGGGTTAGGGGATTTTCCTCCCTGTCGGGATATAGACGCTCCAAACCTAGTGCTTGGTCTTCATCCACCCGGAGATTCGTCAGTTCCAACAGACTCTGACGACAATGCCAAGGCTCTAGAGCTTGCCAAAGCTTTGCCATTTCATCGAGCCAGTATAGGATTTGCAGTTTAGAAAACTCTTCGGACCCCCACAACTTACTCAGTAACTGCCATTCTGAACGGTTTTCTAGCAGGATTATCGCCTTACCATTTTGCTGCCAAACATCATGAATTTCTGGCACGCTAGGGTAACATAAGTCCTTGAGAGCCAAATAGGGTTTAGCACTCTGTGGGATATCTAGGACTTTCCAAACGTCTACGTTTTCTTTCGAGGAAGGTTTTGGCTGCTCTAGGGTTGTGGATAGATCAAATTTCTCTGGAGACAATTTTGTTTGATTAATCAGGGCTTCTAGGGGAGACTTTTGTAACGGTTGGCAGTCCAAAACTGTGACAAAGATACTATCATCTGTTGTCTTACTTTCCCCGATCTGATAGAGTTGATCAGGTTCTAGTACTCTGTAACGCTTACCCTGGTCTAGATAGACAATTGTTGCTGTCTCTGAAGTTGGGTTTTCGAGATTAGGAATTGACCAGCTCGAAGCTTCAGTAGATTGAGGTTTCTTCTGTATTGGGCTAATCTCTAGTAATGGCTCCTCTGATGATTCTAGTTCCACTTGATCACAGCCACTTCTGTTGTTTATCGATGCTTCATCAGCGAAGACTGTTGATGCTTGGGACAAGGTGCCATCATCCCCTGGCTCTGTTAGTATAGTATCCGATTTAGTTAGCCACTCTTGTGTTGTTTCTAGGAATGATGCTGGCTGGGTTAGTTCCCTCTCGGTCTGGTCAGACTCTGGTTGGGAGACCGCTACTGCCGTAGCCTGCTCAGCTGAGGAGTCTGACACCTCAACCGGAGTTTGAGGAGAATACTGGGGGGACCTTGCCGAATTTTGCTGCTTAGAAATAATTGCCCTCCAAACCGTTCCTGTGAAGGCACCGCAGTTGTGACAAGTTTCAGCATTTAGGGGCACTTGGCTAGCGCATTCATGACAACTTTTATCGGTTAGGGAAGTTCCACATCGTTGACAAAACTTGTTGGTATTTGGGTTCTCGAACTGACACTGGGGACAAACTAACATAATGGAACTTCCTTAATCCTTAAATTCCGCGCTTTGGTGGGTAACTTTTAAGATTTCATCTAACTGCCATCTAGTTGGCCATGCTGTAATCTATGATGGCAGCTTTTAGCAGCATAGCCTGATTCCAATTTTTACGCTGTCGTGCAATGTGATTTCATGGTATAATTAAATTAATTTTTTAGTAACTATTTTTTTATAGGCTACACCCTATAGTCTACCCAGGGAGCATAGGGTGACAACAAGCAAACGGTAAACTAGCTCTATTATCGCGCCTTTCTGCCAAAGCCTCTACTCTTATTCCAGCAAACAGCTGCTATTGCTATATACAAAAGTTTAAACTTTTATTCCGGTAGGGGCGAATAATCTCTTGTATCTCTCTAAGTAGAGTGCGACTCTCAGGTCAATCTGGGCAAGCTTTTGCTTATGAACATTAAACTATCTTTAATCATCGCTGTGGTCTTAGCGGCAACTATAGCAATTGCTCTTCATCTATCATCTCAGCAACAGGTTAGCATATCCCTAAAAACTAATGATAACTCCAGTAAGACCATTCAACATCCAAAAGCCAAGACAAAAGTGCTTGAGTTAATGTTAAAAACCAAGACCTGTGTAGAGTGTGATCTGATGGGTATTGATTTGAGTGGACTTGACTTAAGTGGAGTTGACTTTAGCAGAGCTGACTTTAGCCAAGCTAACTTATCCGATAGTAACCTAGAGAACGCTAATCTCAAAGATGCCAAAGTGATTGGTGCTCGTTTTGAAAACGCGAAGTTAACCTCTGCTGACTTAGATGGCGCTGACTTTAAAGATACTAACTTGAAAGGTGCTGATCTCAGTGATGCTAATCTCCTCAATATCCGATTGGCTAATGCTGATTTAAGTACTGCTATTCTTAATCGTACTGAGCTTCGAGAAGCTGACTTGACTGGTGCCAATATGGAGCATGCTGACTTGAGTCATGCTAGTATTTATGGTGCCATTTTGAGGGAGGCTAATCTCACTGGTGCTAACCTTTATAAAGCGAATTTGCGTTACGCCAATTTGCAAGATGCGGTATTAAAGGGTACTAATCTAAAAGGCGCTGATTTACAATTTGCTGTGATGCCTGATGGCAAAACTGTTTATGGAACGGATGATTACTGAGCTCTAGGACAATGAAATTAAGAAACTTGCGTGTAAAAAAAAATCCCAATTCAAGTAGGGTGGGCAAAGTAATCTGATCTAGAAGACTCCTTTGAACCAAACTGTTTTTGCCCACCCTACTACAATTAAAAAAAATCCCAATTCAAGTAGGGTGGGCAAAGTAATCTGATCTAGAAGACTCATTTTAACCAAACTGTTTTTGCCCACCCTACTACAATTAAAAAAAATACTCTGTTACGTCACCTGACGGCTGACGGCTGACGGCTGAATGCTTACAAATAAATTATGCTGCCCCTGGATTAAGTCGCCTCATTTCCCAGGTGGTGTAGGTACCAATCGGACTCCAAATTATGTAGGGAAGTAGTAACAAAAACGCCACCAGGGATACGGGATAAATCAGTAAACCCAGGATAAGACTTAATAAGGCACCTGTGCCACCAATAATGGTGCCAACGGTGAGGCTACGAAACAGAAACATCACTGGTGTATAAGCCATGGTGATGATTTCTAGTAGTAGATATAAACCCATCAGCAACCAGGTGCTTCCGCTACCTGGGTCATGCTCCCAAACTATATACGCTGACCAACCACCGCAAATAAAGATAGTTATCCAGATTAGGGGAATTGCTCCTTCGAAGGTGAGCCATTGCGGACGACGTAGGCGATAGAACCATCTGACTCCTTCGGGTCTGGTGATTAAGTTACCAGCGAATGCTACTAGCAGGGTTACCGCTGCAATTACCATCCAAGATTTAATCATGATTTTGGTCTTGCTCCTAAATTCCCAATTTACTCAAAAATGAGCAAAAATGTAGTTTGACCCGGTGGTGCGTTACGGGCAGCAACCTAACACTTGCGCTCGAGGATGAACATGAGGGCAAGCCCGCCCCTAACGCACCCTACGCACCCTACGCACTCCCGATTCCCGATTCCCGATTCCCGATTCCCGATTCCCGATTCCCGATTCCCGATTCCCGATTCCACCCTCCTGCTCAACTAGTTCTTAGATTTATTTGTTATAATATTCGATAATTTTTGGATAAATTCTTGAGTGAATTGAGTAAAGGCTTTGGCTCCTGGTGCTTGGGGTTCATTGACGACCACAGGTCGAAACTCATCCACGGCTTTGGCAACCGCAACATTCCTGGGAATTTCTATAGTAAAAATTTTGTCTTTCCCAAAATTATCGGTCAATCGGTTCTTGACTTGTGTCGCCATATTGGTGGCGTGACCAAGGGAGAAAAACAGAATCCCAATCAGGGTTATCCCAGAGCGATCGCTTTGTACCAGCTTTTTGATCTGACCTTCTTCGAGGATGCCAATCCCAACCACTGATAAAGGTTCAGGTTTGGCAGGAATGAGATAAAAATCACTAGCAATAATTCCGCTACGAGTGATAATATTCTCACTTGGAGGGAAATCCAATAGAATAAAATCGTAGGTTTGTTGAACTGGCTCAAGGGCACGCTTAATTAAATAATTTTCTAGCTGATTCCAGTTGTTTTCAAACTCTTGGGGATTATCCTTTGACTGAGAAAACAGCAATGCAGCCAATAGAAAATCATTGTAGGTTTCGATATCCCCTGGCAATAAATCTAGTCCATCCACTCGACAAATATTGCGCTGAATCGCTTGTTCAATGGGAATATATGCCTGAGTCGGTGACTGAATCACTTGATTAATTATTTTTTTTAAGGTTCGGTCCTCCTTCTTCAGCTTAGCAAATTGGACTGGAGGCATCAGGCTTAGGGTAGCATTAATCTGGGTATCGAGATCAACGATTAATACTCGCATGCCATAATCTTTGGCAAGACAGGTAGCAAGGTTGACGGTGGTGGTAGTCTTGCCAACACCGCCTTTCATATTGACTATAGAAATGGTGTATCCCAGTTTTGACAAAAAGAGGTAACATAACGTGAAGGTCATTGCAGTATACCATAACAAAGGCGGCGTCGGGAAAACCACAACGGTGGTTAACCTAGGGGCAGCTATCCGAAAAAACCGCAAAAAAGTGCTGATCATCGATCTTGATAGCCAAGCGAATGCTAC
>NZ_JAAHIE010000531.1:0-4771 GCF_010671945.1 Moorena sp. SIO4E2 | reverse complement strand
GTGGAGAATAGGATCAGTTTCTTGGTAAGTGGTTGAAAATCAATAGAAGATTGATAGACCACTGAGTTATTTGGAAGTAAGGGCAAGTCGTGGATATTGTCGAACTTATTGCAAAAGGTGGGATCGCCATGTGGCCTCTGTTGGCTCTATCGATCCTGACTATGGGTACAATCTTTGAACGGATTTGGTTTTGGGCAACTATAGCGTTGAGGGAAGGCATAATTGTTAATCGTGTTCTAGAGGCAGCAGCTGGTAGCTGGCATGTTGCTAGACAGATTGCCCTAGAGTCACGCCGACAACCCATCGGTAGATATTTGTATGCTCCTTTACGACTGAATAATCCTGACCCAGAAGTATTCCGGCTGGCTCTAGAGTCGGCTGCGGATGATGAATTAGCTGCTATGCGACGGGGGGACAAACTCCTGGAAGCTGTGATTGCTCTAGCACCATTGTTGGGATTACTCGGTACAGTGTTGGGCTTGATTAATTCATTGGGTTCCATTCGCATTAGTGACCTTGGAACAGCTTCCACCGATGGGGTGACTCAGGGGATTGGAGAATCACTGATTAGCACAGCTACAGGTTTGATTGTGGCGATTATCAGTCTGGCCTTCTATAGACTATTTCAGGCTTTTTGGTTTAACCAAGTTAAAGTGTTCCGCAAAGCCGGAAGCGAGTTGGAATTGCTTTATCGACAATATTGGTTACAACAAGAAGAAAGCTCTTAGTCCAAGGACATATCTATGAATAAAAAAAAGGATTCAGCTAGTTCCCCGATGGCAATCCGTCCTCTAAGACTGCGAATGGATAGCTCGCCGGAAGAGGTTCGGGTTGAGATTGTTCCCCTGATTGATGTGATTTTTTGTATTCTGACCTTTTTCATTTTGGCAGCTGTTACCTTATCTCGCCAGCAAGCCCTGAGCGTGGATTTGCCTAAGGCAAGTACTGCTAAGGCTCAAGGACGGCAAATCTTAATGGTTAGCCTTAATGAGTTTGGTCAACTCTACGTTGAACAAGAGCCAGTGGTAACTCAAGAGCAGTTCAAAAAGAAACTGCAAGCATATCGTCAAACTAATCCTTATGGGTTGATGGCGCTTTATGCTTCCAAGGAGGCCAGTTACAACGAGGTCGTTCAGGTATTGGATGTGCTACGACAAGTGGGAGGCGATCGCGTAGCCCTAGCTACTCTACCGGGATCCTCAGGTCAATCCATTGACTTTATTCCTTCCCTACCATCGGGAACAGGTGTCCCTAACTTCAACTCCCCTGGAAAAAACTCCTCCGATTCGATTAATGACATATTAAAGTTCTTGCCTGGATCTACCAATAAGAAATAAGGTTTTTGAGAAGTCTGGGAAGTGTGGGGAGATGGGGAGATGGGGAGATGGGGGGATGGGGAGTCAGGGAGTCAGATCAGCAACGGTTGTGTCCCCCCCTTGTTAAGGGGGGTTAGGGGGGATCCCTATTTTCCACGAGGCTTTCAAGGTACTGACACAGGTGACCCACACAGAAATCACACCACTCGCGCTTTGGATCAAGACTATGTCTTTAACTATACCTAATTATCGAACACTACTTCTCCCCACACCTCCCACACTTCCCCCTCTCCCCACACTCTTCTGGTTCTAGATTCCTAAGCTGGAACCTCAATTTTTTGGCTTCCAGCAAGACCAAAGGCTTTATGAATAGCTTGCAATGCTCGCACTCCTTGGTCTTGGGCAACAACACAGCTAATCTTAATTTCTGAGGTGGCAATCATTTGAATATTGATTTGTTCCGAACCTAGGGCGGCAAACATCTGTGCTGCGATCCCTGGTTGTCCAACCATGCCAGCACCGACAATACTTACTTTGGCAATATCGGCATCCAGGAGAATTTCGCTACACCCAATCACTGGTGCCATCTGTTGTAGGGCTTTCTGAGCCATTTCTGCTTCGGCTTGAGGTACTGTGAAGGCAAGATCCCTGGTGGCAATTCCATTAATGATTCGACAGCGTTGGGACTGGATAATCATATCAATACTAATATTGTGCTCTGCCAAGGTTCCAAATATCTTGGCTGCCATGCCGGGACGATCGGGAATTTGCCGAATGGCTAGACGGGCTTGGTTGATGTCTAGGGCTACACCTCGAACCGGGGGATGGGTGATCTCCCTTGAGTGGTCACTATTTCCTGCTTCAGGGGGAATGGGTAGATGAATGGGGGTATTGTTGATATCGAAACAGTTACACAAGGCCGCGATCGCGCGATCGCATTCGACGGCATCAATCACACAGCTGACTTTGATTTCGGAGGTGGAAATCATCTCAATATTAACACCAGCATCCGCTAAAGCCCGGAACATCTGAGCTGCAACCCCAGGACGTCCAATCATCCCTGCCCCAGTGATCGAGACTTTAGCAATATCCCTACCTACCATCACTTCTGCTTCTTGGGTATCGGGGGTGGTTTGGCGACGCAGGGCGGGAGCAATGGCTTCGGCTACTGCTTCCGCTCGATTGATAATAGCGCTATTGACGGTAAAGGCAATATCATTAGTATTCTGTTCGTGAATGGACTGGATAATCAAATCCACATCTAGGTCTTGAACTGCAATTTCACCAAACAACCGTGCTGCTACACCAGGGGAATCTGGCACTCGTAAGAGGGCTACTTTTGCCTGGTCGGTGTCATATTCTACGGTATTGACTGGTCGAGCAATTTCTAACCCCTCTAAGGAACGGGGGGGAGAGCTTGGGGAAATTACCTTAGTGCCAGGCTGATCGCTCCAGCTGGATAGTACCACTAAGGTTAAGCCATAGTTGCGTGCAATTTCTACGGCACGGGGATGGAGGACTTTTGCCCCTAAGCTAGCTAATTCCAGCATTTCATCAGCAGTAATTTCCGGCATCAGTTGAGCATCCGGTACAATCCGGGGGTCAGTGGTTAAAATCCCCGGTACATCGGTATAAATCTCACACCGAGATGCCCCCAGTGCTGCGGCTAGGGCTACGGCTGAGGTATCAGAGCCACCCCGACCTAGGGTAGTGATTTCTAACTCATCAGTGCTGGTGATGCCCTGGAAACCAGCAACGACTACAACTTTCCCCTCGTTTAAACACCGCTCCAACCGCTGGGTTTCGATTTGCATAATCCTAGCGCTACTGTGTTTAGTTTCTGTTACAATACCCACTTGAGCCCCAGTTAGGGAAATAGCCGGTTGCCCTAATTCCTGTAGGGCCATGGATAATAGAGCAATTGACACTTGCTCACCGGTGGATAGCAGCATATCCATTTCCCGACGACACGGATTAGGGGAGATGGCTTTCGCTAGTTGTACCAAACCATCGGTAGTCTTACCCATAGCGGACACCACCACTACCACGGAATTGTCTTGTTGGACTGTTTTGAGAATTCCCTGGGCAACGGCTTGTATGCGTTCCACAGAGCCAACCGAGGTACCACCGTATTTTTGGACAACTAGCGCCATAAGCTTATTCCACTATTTGTTTTTTTGTTTGACTCCCGTTTCCAGGATTGAGTTAATCGTAATGTAAGCTATCAGCTATCAGGTATCAGCTATCAGCCGTCAGGTATCAGCTATCAGCCGTCAGGTATTGGCCGTCAGGTATCAGCTGATGGGCTACGGGCACAGCCAAAGGCTTGTCGCCAAGCTACTTATGGGTGCTTTTGAATAAAATAAGCTGACCGCTGACTGCTGACTGCTTACATCGTAATTCCCTGGATACGTTAACAAAATCGTCAATAATTGTCAACAAAGAAATATTTTTTCAGTCTCTTGTTTTTACGGAAGCAATCAGCTTTCAGCAATCAGCTTTCAGCAATCAGCTTTTGGCTCTGGGTTGTCAAGTCATCGATTGCCGAAAAAGGCAAGAGGCAATAGGCAAAATGCAAAAGAGATCCGGAGTTTTATTGGACAGTAAAAAAAAGACCATACAGGTTTAAAGCAAGATAGCTGACCGCTGACCGCTGACCGCTGACCGCTGACCGCTGAATGCTGAGAAACCTTCACCAAATTAACTCAAGATACAGCACAAAACCAGGCAAAACCTCTTCTCCCGATAAACTACTGGGAGACTCTAAAACGTCAACCTCTTTACTTGGTCGATAAATTTCCACTTGTCGCTCTTTACGATTAATCAACCAACCTAAACGAGTGCCATTGTTTCGGTATTCTTCCATTTTTTTTCGAATTGCTGTTAAGCTATCACTAGGAGAACGTAACTCAATCACAAAGTCAGGGCATAGAGGTAGAAATTTTTCTTGTTCTTGAGGAGTTAAAGTATTCCAGCGTGCTAAGGGTATCCAAGAAGCATCGGGAGAACGGTCGGCACCATTGGGCAGTTTAAATCCAGTGGACGAATCGAAAGCAATGCCAGTTCCATCGGAATCACTCCAGTTAAACAACTGTTGGTTTAATCTACCATTGCGATTTCCTGTGCTGCCGCCAGTGGGTGACATAATAATTAAATCTCCATTAGCATTGCGTTCAAATTTCAAATCGTCGTTGTCTTGACAAAGCTGGAAAAATTGCTCGTCGGTAAGTTTAATGGATTGGAGATCAAGGGTTAGGGTGGTCATGATTGTTTGGGAAAGGGAGTAGGGAGTAGGGAGTAGGGAGTAGAGAGTAGGGAGTAGGGAGTTGGGAGTAGAAACCTAAGTGTATTTTATAAAAATAACTAACGCTATAGAATTGTTTTAGCGATCGCGTTTTTGATTCCCAGTGATCAATAACTATTCCGATCGGCGTTCGCGCAGCGTGGCCAAAGGC
>NZ_JAAHIE010000530.1:0-4773 GCF_010671945.1 Moorena sp. SIO4E2 | reverse complement strand
GTAAGCGATGCAGAGGTGCGACCCGTGGCGAATTTAATTCGCCAACGGAAAGCGCACCTAAGCGGTCTTGGGGGTTTCCCCCATGAGCGACTGCATCAAGAAGCGCAAGAGTTTGACTTCTGACAAAGGACTTCTGACAAAGGACTTCTGCTATATCACGCACCCTACGGAACTACTCTCGACTGCGGAAGGGGGAGAGCAAGAGTACCCTCGCGGGTACCTTCAAATTCCAGAGAGCTTTGGAAAAATGGTAGTTAACAGTTCAATCTTTCTGAAGTCCTTTTCTAAATTCATAGAGATTCACTATGACAACTAACAACGAAGATTTAATCCATGCTCTTCTGGGAAAACTTTACCAGACACTTACCGCAGGAGTTTAAAAAGATATTGAAGAGGATAATGCCTAAAGTAGACTTAGCAAAATTTGGTATTTTTGCCGTTTTACTGGTATTTCTGTTAGGTAGTTCATGGGTGCTGGCTGATATGTTGCAAAATCAGGCTATTGCGGCTTCCTACGTGCAATTTGCTACAGGTAATTTCCAGTTGCGGAGTTATCGGAAGGCTACTCATCCCAAGTTTGGGAGTAGTCCTGACAGAGAAATCTTTTCGCCTGTGTCTGTCCCTAACTGCACTGCCGTAATTCCTGACCAAATTTATCGTTTTGTTGAGGGTATAGATAGCTGCCTTCAACTAATGACAGATGATGAAATTGAGCAGATGCTCAAGGATCCATTTGCTACTGGGATTCTGAGCAAAGGAACATTTCCAGAGAATGTAGATGCTCTAGCTGCTGCTATTGCTGACTCCCAACTCAACTTGGAATCAGCGAACTACTTGCTTGGAGAAGGCAGTCAAATCCCGACGACTATTGCATCCCGTGAAGAACCCCGTAACCTTCGTTATGTTCTTACTTGGGGAACGAGTCGCACCAGTAATGCCGATATTCTTGTGAGTACAGCTGCCGGTGGCAACTCTAGCTTTTTGCAAGTAATTGCCTGGGATGCACAAGCCAAAAAATACAACTTCTATGAATTGCGGGAACAGGTAGGTGAACAACCAGGTACATCTACCAAAGTTTGGACTTGGGCTGGGGATTCTGGGATGGCGCGGGCAAAACCAACTATGGGAGTGGGCTGTTTTGATTGTCACCATAATGGTGTGGTGATTATGAAAGAACTTGCTCCACCCTGGAACAATTGGCATTCTCAGCGGGGGCCAATCTCACCCCTAGTAGTGCCGTTAAGGGTGACCCAAGAAATATTCTTTCAGAACTTGCAAGGAGCCGAGGTGCTTGAGCAGGTAATTCGCAGTGGTTTCATTAACTACCATAAGAATTGGTTGCGCGATCGCTACAAAAGACAAGAAGGAGTTATTAACTTAACGGACGTCAACCAGATGCTACGTCATCTGACCACCAACACTACCATCAATTTGGCCTCAACGAAGATTGAAAGCAATGGAGCCAATACTAGCCCAGCCAACCGTGCTGTTGATGGTATTCCCAATGACTTTTTTGTTTGGGATTCAGCCCTCAAGACCAGCTTAGGTCTTAACTACAATATCCCGCTGATTACCTTCGAGCGACAAGAGTATGACAATTACCTAAATACCAATCATTTCCAACTGGTTCAATCTGACTTCACCAAACCGGATGATTCTCCACTGTACGAAGAGGATGGCTCTACCTACTTTTCTTTCTTTGTGCCAGTTCCTGCTGCAGAAGACCTCTACATGCTCACACGGATGCGAAGTGCCAAGATTTTGACAGATAAATTCATTGCTGCTGTCTTGATGGTGGACTTCAAAAACCCTGTCTTTTCCGAAAAGCGGTCTAGCTTGCAGCAGTACGCTGAGCAAGTCACAACAGGCACAATCATCAATGGGATTAGTAGTGTACCCAATGATTTTGCCGAGAAAGTTAGAGTTGCTGCTGCTAACCAGTCTCCCTGCGATCCTACTAACTTTGACCAATGCACTGCGGAACAACAGTTTTTGCAAACATGGGAACTACCTGATAATCAGTGGAAATCCTTTGTCGAAGAGCAAATTCAGGCTTATTTGGATGAATTAAACACACTTTCTCCTAGGGAGCAGTTAGCTCAACTGATGGAATCAAGTGTCAAGCGCCGGGAGCAGTTTCAATCCTGGCCAACAATTAGTAACCTGAATGAATTTAGCTTGTTACTTCCCCAGAGTGATTTAAGGTAAGCATTCAGCTATCAGCTATCAGCTATCAGCTTAAGCGCTACGCGCACGCTACGCGAACAGCTATCAGCTATCAGCTATCAGCTATCAGCTTAAGCGCTACGCGCACGCTACGCGAACAGCTATCAGCTATCAGCTATCAGCTATCAGCTTAAGCGCTACGCGCACGCTACGCGAACAGCTATTAGCTATCAGCTATCAGCTATCAGCTTAAGCGCTACGCGCACGCTACGCGAACAGCTATTAGCTATCAGCTATCAGCTATCAGCTATCAGCTATCAGCTATCAGCTATCAGCCTATGCGCTATGCGCACCCTACGCGAACAGCTTTTGAAGAAAATAGCTGACCGCTGACCGCTGACTGCTGAATGCTTACCTATTAAATTCTCTCGTTCTAGGTTTATTTTAAGCACCTCAAGTAGCGTGAGCTTTTAGCTGACGGCTGATCGCTGAATGTTTAGAAATTAACTGAAACAACAACAACTTACTTGTGATATCGATAACAGTAAAAAACTAAGGAGTCAATCAATGGCTAAACTACCTCAATTTGATCCACCAGCCAATCAAAATGATTTTTGTGGAGAAGAAGAAAAGGAACAAGCATTACGCACTCGCTGGAGTAATAACATCAATCGCTATACAGAACAAACCTTGAAAAACGATCCGTGGAGTTCAGTTAACCAACCACCCCTAAGCCAATATTTCAATCCTCTCAAAACTGATATTCCAGAAGGAACGAAGGGTGTACCTATTAAATGGACGGCGTTCCCGAACCGGATTTTAATGGCATATCCCAATGTTGGGGAACGTACCCAGTGGCAATATGCTGACGAAGGACCACCCCCGGAGGATAACTATGGTCCGAGTGGTCCCCGTGGCTGGCAGGATGAATATTGTGAGTGGAGCGTCACCCGCAATGCAGAGGGTAAGATTACCAAAATAATGTTCACATGTGAGAACCGAGAATACTGGTATACCTTGTGGGAAGTCGATCCCAATGTTGTCTTGGGCCTTTACCAGAAATTAGTCAGTCCCCAGGTCAAAATTGAGGATCTGTATCTGCGTAACCAACAAGGTAATTTAGTTATCGATCCCGCCACGGGGCGACCAGCTTATAACGATCGCAATGTCTGGAATAGCACCACGACTGCTGGAGCGGTTCACCTGATTAGCAATCCTAATTCCCTAAGTGCGGAAGTATTTCTAGCTGGACAAGCCACAGTCCTCCGTAGAGATGTAGCAGGTAATCCAATTACAGACAAAAACCAGCTGATCAATTGCAGTCGGTATGGTACCCCAAACCGTAACAGTGATCCCACCATTGGAGCGTTGGTTAACGGAGTAGTGCGGGGAACAGGAGAACCAGGTTCTGGCATGCAGATATCCCTGGCAAATCCCGTCGGTCTGTACATCCAAGAACCTAGTTTTAACACCTACGAATTACCCTTTGATGCCCCTGAAGATGCTAAACCCTCAGACTACTGGAAGGTGATTCGCGGACGTAAACGGGACTCTGGCCAGGAAATGGACTATATTCTCCATGCAGTTTATGAAGTGCCTGAGGAGTTAGGCTTTACGGTTAGCGATATTACCATCAATGGATTCAATATTGAATACGGGGCACAAATTGCTCAAACTTTCCAAATTGCTCTTGCCGGTCTGCCCTTGCCTCAGGTCAACCAAGATGGGCTTCTTTGTGCAGGGGAACCAAAGTTATTACCTCGTCCGTATGTCTTGAGAGAATTGGAAATGCTTAGTGTAGCGTTTCGTTCTAGCTTAAATATGCGTATTGAGCCAGGGACTACCGTGGAGAATGTTGTACTATACGCATTTGACAGCGATTCACAATCCACTATTGAATTTACTGGTTCACCAGGTATTACCTTTGAACAAACAGATTTTCAGGATCTAGGTAGTAATCAGCAAGTGTTCATCCTCACCATCACTGCTGCTCCTGATGCTCCCTTGGGGAATCGTTCTATTCTTATGAAAAATCCCGATCCGGATAACCCCGCAAACTATTACGGTGGTCCTGCTGTTTTTGGTTTATTAGAAGTCGTTGCACCAGGTACACTTAACAGAAAACAGGATGCTGCTGTATCTGAGTTGGCAGAAACTACTCCCACAGCGATAGCAGTGCCAGATAAACTTCTCTTGGCTCCCATTGAGTTATCCAACAGGAGCAATGGTAGGTAATACTTAGATCTTGCACCAAGTTTAAAATTTACCTGTCAAGCTAGGGAACAGGGAACGGGGAACAGGGAGCAGGGAATAGGGAACAGGGAATAGGGAATAGGGAACAGGAATAGTGGTGCGTTACGGGACGGGGATCCCAACCGATGCCAAAAGCCGGAAAACCATGGCAAGCCCGTCTTATCACGCACCCTACGCACCTCCCCCATCTCCCCATCTCCCCATCTCCCCATCTCCCCACACTTCCCACCCTCTCTACCTAGCCTCACCAATCACAGTAAAAGCCGCCCAAGCTTTCGGGTCTGGATTACCATCTCCATCATTAAGCATCGATAACATCGCCTCTCGCATCGCTTTCGCTTTATCGAATTTGTG
>NZ_JAAHIE010000053.1:0-24637 GCF_010671945.1 Moorena sp. SIO4E2 | reverse complement strand
TACATTCTGTCAGACACTCTCGTCACCCTCATCGACCCATTCCCCTTGCCGCTAGGTGGGCAGGTTACGAATTTCCGTAGCTTCTTCAGGATTTAGGACCTCGATATCCAGGAAAGTCTGTATCTTTCCTGCTTGTCTCAGCAGAAGACTCACTATGATCCCAGGTTTTGTTGATAATCTCCTGGATTTGACTATTTAAATCTAAATTTTGGTAAATTTGAACCCCAGCGTTAACTCCGACAAGTATTGCGCTCACTACCGCTATCGGAGTTCTCACTTTTCTGAAAAAGTCTCTTAGAGTCGCAGGTTTCATGTGGGCAGCTTAAATAATGTACATCTTTTGTATATCATATGTATATCACATTTGGCCACTAGCAGAAAGGCTGACGTCGGGGATATCTTTTTGAAAATAGCTTAAATCCCTATATTAACTGGGTTATAGGAACGATATTATAGTAATTACTGATCAGCAAGCAGCTATAATACATATATCACTAGCTACCAAAAAAGCTATAATACGTATATCACTAGTTAATGTGAATAAATTGTTATGTCTAGGAAACTAGTTAGCTTCAGACTATCTGAAGACCTAGCACAAGCCCTCAAAGACCGCGCTGAGGAGAAGGGCATTTCAGTGACAGAGTTAATCAACAGACTGCTGAGACAGGGTTTGGAAACCGATGACTCAGTAGAAGAACGTTTAACAGTAGTAGAATCCTCCGTTGAGAACCTCAGAAAACAAACCAATGTTACTGATCTCGCACTTGCGATTCAAGGAGTTGCTCAATCCCTGGGAGGATCCACTGTACCTAAGACTGACTCCCATGTAGAGAGGCGTCTGGATGAATTGCAAGAGTTATTCCTGGAGATGAACGAGAATCTAAACCAGGTACTGGATCAGGAGCCAAGCAGCCGTAAACCTCGGTCTTCTCTATCAAAGGGGTCTAAATCAGCGCGATTGCGTAACCTAGTAAAAGGTAAACAGTCTTCAGTCAACCCCGAGATTCCGCAAGACTCTCAATTCAGGGACTACTAAATTTAGTAACAAGATGCATACAGCGGTTTTGACTTGAATAGCCCCCATCCTTGATTAGGGGAGGGGGTAAGCTGAGAATGAGCTGTTGCTGTAACCAAGATTCAATGGGTGTGTTCATTTGAAAACTGCTATAGATGTTCAATCATGAGGGTTTTGGTAGGTTTAAGTGTCTTGATGTGTCTCCTGATCGAGCAAGAGTCGTTTTCAGAACAGACGCTAAAGTTGTTGGAAATTATTGAATCCCAGCGCATGGAGGGCTATGTTGCCAAAGCGACTGTAGCTAAATTCTTTTATTACGCCAAAATCCTGAGGGGGGAAAAAGATGCTAGAGAAATTTTCTCTATGGTAATGGGAATTCTAAAGGAATGCTCTGTCGATTACACCATCTTAGAGAAAGATCGATTATACGACCTGATAGAGCTTACAGGTTTTGAAGTTGCTGAAGAGTTGGTTTATGCAATCGCTAATAATCTGGAAGCCTTGGTAACCTTAAATGCTCAAAAATTAAATTATATTGGCTCTAGTTTTCCAGTTTTGTCAGTCGAGCAAGTGTTAGATCGTCAGCCATTAGAAGACTCCTTTCATCGTTATGAGCCAATTTATGAGCTAAAGGTAGAACCTGAAACCTCACTCCTAAATCCCTGGCAGACTGAACTTGATCAGAAGCCAGTAAAATTGAACAATTGGTTGCGCAATGACTTTTATGATGCTGAGCAAGAAAACTGGTATCCATGGGAAGATATTTTAGGAAGAATACAATATTCTTATAGAGATGCTCCTAGGCACATAAAAGGAGTCAATCGAGTTAAAAAAATTACCTGGGATAATGGATGCCAGATGGCTTTAGTCGTCCATGTGGCTATAGAAAGTAATAATGAAGTAGATATTCTGCTACAGCTATATGCTATCAGCAACCCAAACGATTTACCAGAAAATACCAAGTTGGTTGTACTTGATTATGACTTATCTGAAACTTTTATAGAAGCACAATCACAACTTGGTGATCTTGGCATCCAGCTAAGGTTTAGGGCTGATTATGGAGATAAATTCAGCGTTAAAATAGACTATGATAAGTTCAGTTATACATATTTATTTATGGTGTAGTTGTTAAGTTTTTATAATTATAAAATGGAAATGGGTAAATTAGTTGTAATAAATCTAGGAGAGGGAAACCTGGAAACTGCTTTTTCAGCTACTCTAAAAATTGGAGATGAGCGTGCTCTTCCATCAATAGAAATACTAGGAAAATTGCCCCCAGCACCAGAATTGGCAAAACTCCATAAGCGCTGGTATTCAATATATCAAAACCTAGGCTTTTCTGTACGCTCTTTGAATAAAAAAACACAGCTAAACACTTCTATCATCAGTATCGATCAGTTTCGCCAATTATCCAGAAATTTGGAAAAAAGTCTAAATACTTGGCTTAATTCTGAAGATTTTCGTGTCATCAAAGAGGCATTTCTTAAAAATTTAAGTCCTTCTGATGAAATTCGCGTAATTATCCAAGTGGAAAATATTCAGTTACGACGAATCCCTTGGCATCTGTGGGACATTTTTGATTATTACCGGAAGGCTGAGGTGGCTTTGGGGGAATTAACCTATGATAAAGTTGATAAAATTAAGCCCCCTATCTCGTCTATGAGTAAGGATAGGGTGAGAATTTTAGCTGTTTTGGGAAACAGTGACGGAATTAATCTTGAAAAAGACCGAGAATTACTAGAACATTTACCGAATACAGAAATTACGTTTCTGGTTGAGCCGTTACGCCTGGAATTAGATAGGGCACTATGGGACAATAAAGGCTGGGATATCCTCTTTTTTTCTGGGCATAGTTACAGCCAAGTAGATGGCAAGAGTGGCTATATTTCTATTAACCGAACAGATAGCTTAATAATTAGTGATTTAAAAAATGCTTTAAAAGCCTCAATTGAACGGGGATTAAAGATAGCTATTTTTAACTCTTGTGATGGGCTAGGTTTAGCACAAAGTTTAACTGACTTACACATCCCCCAAGTTATTGTGATGCGAGAGCCAGTACCCGATCTAGTGGCTGAGGAGTTTTTAAAGGGATTTCTTAAGTCATTTTCACAGGGACAATCGTTATATATTTCAGTAAGGGAAGCACGGGAACAATTGCAAGGATTAGAGAATGATTTCCCTTGTGCTAGTTGGTTGCCAGTTTTGTTCCAGAATCCCGCAGAATTGCCTCCCACTTGGAATGATCTTGCTCCGATTAGCTTTATCACTCAGCAGCAAGCCAAGAACGAAGACCTTATTTTATACCAAAAAAGACTAGAAGCTTGGAATCAGTGGAGGGCAAGAAACACTGAGTTAGTTCCAGAGCTCATTAAAAAAAATTTAACTGGAGCTAATCTGACTGGAGCTAATCTTAGTAACGTTAATCTTAGTGGAGCCAATCTGACTGGAGCTAATCTGACTGGAGCTCATCTTAGTAATGTTAATCTTAGTGGAGCCAATCTAACTGGAGCTCATCTCAGTCACGCTAATCTCAGTAAAGCCAATCTGACTGGAGCTCATCTAACGGCAGTTCAAGCATTGAATACTAACTTTGAACAAGCATTATTGACTGGGGCTTGTATACAAGACTGGAATATCAATAGTGCTACAAATCTTGATGGCATAATTTGTGCTTATGTTTATCTGCGAGATTCTCAACAAGAGCGTCGTCCCTATAGCGGTAACTTTACTACAGGAGAATTTAGTAAGTTATTTCAAAAGGCTTTAGAAACTCTTGATTTGATTTTCCTTTATGGAGTTAATTGGCAGGAATTTGTCACCTCATTCCAGAATATAAAAGTTGAAAGCGGGGCAGAGGAGTTAGGGATTCAAGCTATTGAGAATCAGGGTAATGGTACTTTCGTGATTCACATAAATACACCTAAGGAATTCAAGAAAGCTGAAATTAAAAATGATTTCAAGCAGCACTATGAGTTAGCACTTAAAGCAGTCGAAGAAAAATATCGAGCTGAATTAAAGGCTAAGGATAACGCAATAACGATTTATCGTGAGCAAAATGCAAACCTAATGGAAATCATAAAGCTCCAGGCTAACAGACCTATTCATAATGCTATTGATTTCGCAGCCAAAGTAGAGAATCAACCTATATCAGAAGAGCATACATTCAACGAGCATAGATTCAACATAGACCAGAGAAATTCCTCAATCGGTTTTGCTTACGCGGGAACAGCCAATGACAGCCAAATAGTTGGCACTCAGCACTACTATGCCCCAACCCAAAAACAAAATTTGGCAGAGGCAGCAGCAGAGATTCAGCAACTCCTAAACCAACTCTCACAAACCAAAGCAACCACAACCGAAATTGAAAAATTAACAGTTGTAGCTGAGGTCGCTGAACAAATCAACAGTAACCCTACCCTGAAAGGTAAGGTAATCAATGCCTTGAAAGCTGGAGGATTTGAAGCCTTTAAAGAAGCTATAGACCACCCACTTGTGAATATTTTGATGGCAACGATTGAGTTATGGGAAGAATTATAGTGTGACTTATCGTGTAAGGTGGATAAAGGTTGATAATGGATAAGATTGTTCCAGCTATAGCATTTTAATTCGAGTTGTAAACATACTACTTTAGGCAAAAGGCAAGAGGCAAAAGGCAAGAGAGAATAAAATATAAAATATATAGGTATTTTGGATAATGTAAAAAACTGTAATAACTTTTTCAAATGTATGGATAAACCATCCCTATACCAGCAAGACTTTTATGCTTGGACTCAACAGCAGGCCCAAGCACTGAAGCACAAGCAATTTTCTGAGCTTGATTGGCAGCATCTGGAGGAAGAAATTCAAGCATTGGGAAGACAGGAATATCGGGAATTAGTAAGTCGCCTTTGCGTTCTGCTTGGTCATCTGCTGAAGTGGCAGTATCAGCCAGAGAATCGTAGCCGCAGTTGGTTTTTGAGTATTCGAGAACAACGTCGGGCAATTAAACGGCATTTACGGCAAAACCCCAGCTTAAAGTCTCGCCGGTCGGAAGCAATGATGGATGGCTATCAAAACTTCCTGAAATTTGAGAACCCTGTGGCTTTAGCCCGGGGATGAAAAACAGAGACGGGGTTAACCCCCTTAAAGTGTCCTGGCTATTTCCCTTTTTGACTTTCTATATACTTTTTGACCACCTCAGTGCTGACTTGACCTGTTGAGGCCACAAAATAGGTCGGAGTCCACAATGAGGGCAGTTTTTTGAGGTTAGGAAATTCTTTCCGCAGGTGATGAGATGCTCGACCTTTTACCCACCGGGCTATCTCAGCAGGAGATTCATGGGTTGGTGCGTTAAGAAATAGATGAACGTGGTCAGGCATTATCTCGCTTTGCGATCAACTTCCAGGCATGTTCAGAAACCAAATCAAATATTATTTCCTGAAGCTGTCGGGCTACATGATCTACGAGTACAGCCTTTCGGCGTTTTGGAACAAAGACGAAATGATAATTAATTGATGAGACCGATCCTTCGGTTCGACGGTACTCATAATCTTTGTGAGATAATTTTGCCATTTACCCGGACTTCTTTTGACGAGACCTGTAGTAGCAATGATAATAGTAGACAAGGAGGTGATGCAAATTGTACAAGACAATTCCTGTCAGAGCGACATTTTCAGAAGAAGAAAGGGCTTTTTGGGAATTTCAATGCCGACAAGCCAACAGTCTGTTTAATTGCGCCATTTATTATGCAAAACATAAACATTACAAATGGCTTGAGGAACAGGGAGCTTACTCTACTTACTGGCGTGGAGATGAACTAAGAGCTGGGTGGAAAACATACAAATGCACTACTAAATATCCTGAATTAGATAAAGCCTTAAAAATGTCTCCTCACTACAAGGGAATGGCTGCTCAGTCTGCTCAACAAACTTTAAAAACTGTAGGTGAGGCAATTACTAGTTACAATCAACTTGTCGGGCTTTACTACAAGGGTCAAATAGATAGACCTAGGTTCCCTAGGTACAGAAAATCTGGAGGATTGGCTGCTGTTACCTTTCCTCGACAAGCTCTTACCTATAAGAAAGGATTGTTTTATCCCTCTGTCAGTAAAGAAAGCAAACCGGAACTACTGACACAGATAGTCTTATATCCTCCTCAGTTTATAGACCCTGACTGGGTCAAAGAAGTGACAATTCGTCCTTGCTATGGACAATTGTGGATAGATTGGGTGATTGATGATGGGAAGCAACCAGTAACCGATAATCCAAGTCTTGATTACTCTCAGGCGATCGGAATAGATCACGGTGGCGATAATTGGTTGACCTGCGTTTCGACATTGGGAAAAGGATTTATTATTGACGGTCGAAAGCTCAAGTCCATGAACCAAGGATATTGCCGGTTAGTAGCCAAGCACAAATCTGGTAAATCAGAAAAATACTGGGATTCCCATTTAGATAGAATCCAGCTGAAACGCAACAACCAAATGCGAGATGCAATCAACAAAGCAGCTCGGTTTATTGTTAATAGATGTCTGCATGATGGAATAGGAAACCTGGTATTTGGTTGGAATGAAGGGCAAAAAAACTGTTCCAACATGGGAAAGAAAGGCAATCAGCAGTTTGTAGCCATTCCCACTAAAAGGTTAATCGAAAGAATTAAGCAGCTCTGTACTGAGTACGGAATAAATCTAATAATTACTGAAGAGTCTTACACCAGTAAAGCGTCTTTTTTGGATGGTGATTCCTTGCCGAAAATAGGTGAAAAACCCGAAGGATGGAAACCCTCTGGTAAAAGAGTTAGACGCGGACTTTACAGGACTGCTTCCGGGAAGTTTATCAACGCCGATTGTAACGGCGCTGCCAACATTATCCGCAAAGTAACCACACAGTCATTCGACTTGACTAAGGTGGTTAGGGGAGCTTTGACACTCCCACATAGATACGATTTATTCACTGATCTGTCTAAATCATATCGAAACAAAGGTGGAGCGGTACGGGTTCACCCTACCGCGTAACATCCTTTGAGAATCCCCCTCTTTTAAGTGGGGGAGATGTCAAGAAGCAGGTGTTGATTTGGCTTTGCGAGAAACTAATTTGCCAATACGAACGTTCCCAGAAGCTTGTCTTTATTCCTTTGATGAGGTGATTCAGGATACTTTTTTGTGTGATACTAGCCAAGATTGGGAAAATTAGGTTGTTAGTTGAGTCAACAACGTTTTAGCGACATTGCTTATGCTTTTCAGGTAAAAGGCAAAAGGCAATAGGCAATAGGCAATAATAAGAGGTTGTCTGAGAAGTCTCATTTGCTACATCCAAGCCCCCTAAATCCCCCAATTTTGGGGGACTTTTAGAAGCAAATTGACTCTTGTTCCCCCCAAAGTTGGGGGGCTAGGGGGGCAAAATTCAGTATCAAAAAACTTGGGATATATCCTCTAAAGAGGGTTTCAGGAGAACGGTAGTGATAAGCATGTAGTGATTTGGCTAGGGTCTGGTCAAAGTAACGGAAGCTAAAATCACTACTTGTATACCACTACCTCCTATGAGAGCAAAACCTTAAGCATATGCTGATAGCTGATAGCTAATAGCTGATAGCTTACACAAAAGCTAATTCGTGATATAATCCTGTAGAGCTTTAACTCCCAGTGGTTGCGACTGTAGTGAACGAATTGCGGCTGCTGTGGCTTTAGCACTAGCAATTGTAGTCACAATCGGAATCTTATAGCCTAATGCTGTTCGACGAATTAACAGCCCATCGGCATAGGCATCTTCTCCAGAAGGGGTATTAATAATTAGCTGAATCTTTTGATTCTTAATCCAATCCAAGACATGGGGACGTCCTTCATGGAGTTTTAACACCAACTCTACATCCAGTCCATGCTCTTGCAGCACCTTGCGAGTCCCATCGGTTGCCACCAGCTCGAATCCCAACTCGATAAAGTCTTTCGCCACTGGTACTACATTTTGCTTGTCTCGGTGATTGGTAGAAACGAATACTGTGCCAGACAGGGGTAAACGCTGACCAGCTGCTAATTCTGCTTTAGCAAATGCCTTACCAAAATCTGTGTCAATCCCCATTACTTCCCCAGTAGAACGCATTTCTGGTCCGAGGAGGGTGTCTGTACCAGGAAATTTCTCAAAGGGCAATACCGCTTCTTTGACTGCAATGTGCTTAGGGCTAGCTTCTTCAGTCAACCCAAGGGATTCCAAGGTCTCACCGGACATAACCCGAGATGCTAACCCCGCCAGGGGTACCCCTGTTGCCTTGGAAACATAGGGAATTGTTCGGGATGCTCTGGGATTGGCTTCGAGAATGTAAACGGTTTCCCCCTGCACCGCAAATTGAATATTCATCAACCCCACCACCTTCAAAGCTTTGGCCAGCTGGTAAGTCCAAGTGCGCATAGTTTCCAAAGCAACGGGTGTTAGAGAGGTGTGGGGTAAAGAACAAGCGGAGTCCCCGGAGTGAATCCCTGCCTGTTCGATGTGTTCCATGATGCCACCAATCACTACCCGACCAGTATGATCTGCGATCGCATCCACATCTACCTCTACTGCATTCTCTAAAAACTTATCAATCAGAATTGGATGCTCTGGTTCCACCTGCACCGCAAACTTCATGTAGCGTTTCAAATCCTCATCGGAATAGACAATTTCCATAGCCCGTCCCCCCAACACATAAGACGGACGCACCACCACTGGATAACTAATCCGCTTGGCCACCTCTAGTGCTTCCCCATAACTGCGAGCAATTCCATTGGGTGGCTGCTTAATATCTAACTTCCGCAAAATCTTCTCAAACCGCTCCCGATCCTCAGCTACGTCGATTGAGTCGGGAGAGGTTCCCCAAATTTGGGTTACCAGTTGTTGGTTGCCAACCTTCAACCTGCTAACCTTCAAGGCTTCTTGCAACGGCACTGCTAACTTAAGCGGTGTCTGTCCCCCAAATTGAACAATAATCCCTTCCGGATTTTCCGCCTCAATAATATTGAGTACATCCTCTTTGGTCAGGGGCTCAAAATATAAGCGATCGCTTGTATCATAATCTGTAGAAACTGTCTCTGGGTTGGAGTTGACCATGATTGTCTCAAACCCCTGCTTACTCAGAGCATAAGATGCATGACAACAGCAATAGTCAAACTCAATTCCCTGACCAATCCGGTTTGGTCCCCCACCTAAAATCATCACCTTCCGCTGATCCGAAGGTATTACTTCCGACTCTTCTTCATAAGTGGAGTAATAATAAGGTGTAAATGCCTCAAACTCTGCTGCACAGGTATCTACTAGCTTATATGCTGGTACTACTCCTAGATGCTTACGGTATTGACGCACCTGATCTTCCGAGGTCTTGGTAGCAAAAGCAATTTGGCGATCGCTAAATCCCTGACGTTTGACTGCCCATAACTGTTCTTTGTTCAAGGTTTCCAATGGCGTACGTTTGAGGAATTTTGACGTTTCCAGCAATTCCAGCAACTTATCCAAAAACCAGGGGTCAATTCCTGTGAGTTCCTGTACTTCTTCTCGGGTCATCCCTAGCATCAAACCATGACCCACCGTGAAGATACGTTCTGGATTCGGGGTTCGTAAACCATAGCGCACTTGTTCGAGAGATGGCAGCTTCTCTTTGCGATCGCATCCCCACCCGAACCGTCCAGTTTCCAGGGAGCGCAACGCTTTCTGAAACGATTCTAGAAACGTCCGTCCAATCGCCATTGCTTCTCCCACTGACTTCATTTGAGTAGTAAGGATTGGTTTACTACCGGGAAACTTCTCAAAGGCAAAGCGGGGTACCTTAGTTACCACATAGTCAATAGTTGGTTCAAAGGAAGCAGGAGTTTGTTTAGTAATATCGTTGGGAATTTCATCGAGGGTATATCCCACGGCTAATTTAGCAGCAAACTTAGCAATCGGGAACCCTGTTGCTTTCGAGGCTAGGGCAGAACTGCGGGAAACCCGAGGATTCATCTCAATTACAATGACCTGGCCATTGATGGGATTCACAGCAAACTGAATATTTGACCCCCCGGTTTCAACCCCAATCTCCCGAATAATTTTAATCGAGTAATCCCGCAACCGTTGGTATTCCTTATCCGTCAGGGTTTGAGCGGGAGCAACAGTAATCGAATCCCCAGTATGAATCCCCATCGGGTCAACATTTTCAATGGAGCAGATAATTACTACATTATCTGCCAAATCTCGCATCACCTCTAACTCATACTCCTTCCAGCCCAACAAAGACTGTTCCACCAGGATTTGAGACACTGGCGAAGCATCCAAACCCCCCTGAGCCATTGTTTCGTATTCTTCTTTGTTATAGGCAATGCCACCACCACTACCCCCCAGGGTAAAAGCCGGGCGAATAATCAGCGGGTAAGAGCCGATTTTTTGTGCGATCGCTTTAGCCTCTTTGAGATTATTCGCAATTCCCGAAGGACAGACCCCTACCCCAATCCTTTCCATTGCTTCCTTGAACAACAGGCGGTCTTCAGCCTTTTCTATCGCCTCTAGCTTTGCCCCAATTAGCTCCACTCCATGCTTTTCCAAAACCCCATTCTTCGCTAGGTCAACCGCAATATTCAGAGCCGTCTGACCCCCCATGGTTGGCAGTAAAGCACATGGTTGTTCTTTTTCGATCACCTTCTCGACGATTTCTGGGGTTAGGGGCTCGATGTAGGTACGGTCAGCCGTTTCTGGGTCAGTCATGATACTAGCTGGATTAGAGTTTACCAGTACCACTTCATAGCCTTCTTCCCGGAGTGCCTTACAAGCCTGAGTCCCGGAATAGTCAAACTCACAGGCTTGTCCAATCACAATCGGACCAGAACCGAGGAGCAAGATTTTGTGAATATCGTCGCGGCGGGGCATAGTGGTTGCTCTGTGGTGAGATGAACGTTATTAGATCCTGACTATTATATGCTTGCTTGCCAAATTATTCCCTAGTTATTTATCCAGCTTTTACAAAGCATCTAGCTTTTTATCCAGCTTTTACCCAACAAACCTGATTTGTTGACAGTTGACGGTTTACAGTCAACGGTTGAGTTAACCATTTTGATTAAAGCTGTCAAACTAGAGGTAGCGATTTTGCCTGTGAGTGCTATGACCGTTGCCAAGAATTCAGAAGCCACTGCGGAAGTCAATGTAATGGCTGAGTCAGAAAGTATTATCATTCCACCATGTGATTTATGGAGTGATGAACCGCCCTTGGAAAGCGATCGCCATCGAGATCAAATTGAGCTGTTACTTGCTTGCCTGAAGTGGTGGTGGCGAGAACGAAGCGACTTCTATGCTACTGGGAATCTCACTATCTATTTCAGTCCTGAACATATTACCACCAGAGACTTTAGAGGACCCGACTTTTTTGTGGTACTCGGTACGGAAAATCGACCCCGCAAAAGTTGGGTATTATGGGCAGAACAAGGAAAATATCCCAATGTGATTATTGAACTGCTCTCTAACAGTACAGCTAAAGTTGACAAGGGATTAAAGAAAATCCTCTACCAAGATACTTTCAGAACACCAGAATATTTCTGGTTTCACCCCGATACCCTCGATTTCCAGGGATTTCGCCTGATGGGAGGCCAGTATCAACCCCTCGACCCTAATACTCAGGGGTGGCTGTGGAGTCAGCAGTTGGAATTATTTTTAGGTGTGCATAATTCCCAACTACGGTTTTTCAGTGAAGATCAGCAATTGGTACCAACACCAGACGAGAGAGCTCAAGCTGCTCAACAACAAGCTCAAGTTGAACGGCAACAAAGAGAATTGGCAGAAAAGCGGGTAGAGGAATTGCTAGCTAGACTCAAAGAGTTAGGTGATGAGTCAGATGCTTGATTCTCGCCATTGCTCCAACGGGCATTGGTCAACTAACTAGAAAACTAGGTAAATCCATGATCAGCTGATCGAGTGATTAGGGGGTTAATTGCTAATTTTCAATTTTTAATTGATACTTTTTCATTGAAATTAAGGCGAGAAGCGCTATAATTATCCAATAAAGCATTGGGGAAAGACAATCATGCCTCCTTCTCCTTTTCCAGGAATGGATCCCTATTTAGAGCATCCCAGCGCTTGGCCGAATGTTCATCATCGACTAATTACTGCAATTGCCGACTTTTTGGCTCCCCAACTGCTTCCCAAATATCAAGTTCTGATTGAAGAGCGAATCTATCAAACTATAGGAACAGATTCAGTCCTAGTTGGCATTCCCGATGCAGCAGTAAAACTAACTCAGACAACAGCCAATCCCACACAAACCAATCCCACACAAACCAATGTTGCTGTTGCCTCAGCGCCAAGTCAGCCAACAAAAGTTATTTTACCAATTCCTGAAAAAGTTAGGCAGCGATGCAGCGCGGTCTTGGGGGTTTCCCCCATGAGCGACTGCATCAAGACAAGGACATTTAGAGATACGGGAGATCGCCACAAGTAACCTGGTGACAGCGCTTGAAGTTCTTTCCCCGACCAATAAACGCTCAGGAGAAGGACGCAATCAGTATGAAAGAAAGCGTCAAACTATATTAGGAAGTTCAACCCATTTAGTGGAAATTGATTTATTGCGGCAGTGGGAACCTATGCCTACCTTAAGTAATGGCATTCAGACCCATTATCGAGTTCTGGTCAGTCAAAATCATCGCCGCCCTCAAGCTGATTTATATGCCTTTAATTTGCCAGATTCGATTCCTACCTTTCCACTCCCTTTGCAACCAGAAGATACTGAACCCCTTGTCAATTTACAAGAGTTATTTGATGGAGTTTATGACCGCTCAGGGTATAGCTTTGTTATTGATTATACTCGCGAACCAGTACCGGTGTTGTCAGAAGCCGATGCAGCTTGGGCTGATGGGTTGTTACGGCAAAAGGGACTGAGGTGATTGTTGATTATCAGCTGATTAATCCTCAAGCCAATTTTCATATAAGCGATCGGTAAGCATATGCGCTACGCGCACGCTACTTGAGGTGCCCTCAGCGGTCAGCCGTCAGCTTATTTTATAGCGGTTTTCCATTGAGTTAGGTACAGATTCATGGGTTTTAGGGAACAGCGGATCACAGGAACAGGCAACAGAGAAGACGGAAGACGGAAGTTGGAAGTGGGGAAAAATCCTGTTCACCTTATAGTTATGAAAAACGCTGTATTCAAAAGCAGCGATTGCACTACGCGCACCCTGCGCGAACAGTACCTTGGCCACAGGCCTTTGGCACCTCAAGTAGCGTGCGCGTAGCGCTAATCGCTGTTCGCTGATAGCTGATAGCTGATAGCTGATAGCTGATAGCTGATAGCTGATAGCTGAATGCTTACGTGATAAGTATAGTTTTTTATAGTTTCTATTCAACAATTATCAAGGATCCACCCAGCGACCATCAGCTTTAATTAAATTAATCAATTCCTGTACTCCTTTATCTTCAGGTACCCTTTTAATTTCCTCCTTACCGCGATACAGAGAAATATAGCCTGCTTGCTTACCCACATAACCATAGTCAGCATCAGCCATTTCCCCAGGGCCATTAACAATACACCCCATCACAGCAATATCTAAGCCAGTGAGGTGTTTAGTAGCTTCCCGCACCTTATGCAGAACTTCCTCTAAATTAAATAAAGTACGACCACAGGACGGACAAGCCACATACTCCACCATAGTTTTCCGCAATCCCAGAGCTTGCAGAATACTGTAGCAAACAGGAATCTCTTTTTCTGGGGCTTCCGTAAGAGAGACACGAATCGTATCACCAATTCCCTCAGCTAGCAGAGTAGCAATACCAGCAGTAGACTTAATCCGTCCATATTCCCCATCCCCGGCTTCAGTAACACCTAAATGCAACGGGTAATCCATCCCCAACTGATTCATTCGCCGTACCATTAAGCGATAGGCGGCTAGCATCACAGGTACCCGTGAAGCCTTGAGGGAGATCACCAAATTGCGGAAATCGAGGGATTCACAGATACGAATAAATTCCAGAGCAGATTCCACCATCCCTTCTGGGGTATCACCGTAGGTAAACAGCATCCGTTCCGCTAGGGAACCGTGATTGACTCCGATGCGCATAGCTTTCCCTTGGTCACGGAGGGAAATGACTAGGGGTTCTAGGGTTTCCCGAATTTTTTCCCCAATTTCCTCAAATTCAGCTTCAGTGTATTCACTGCGATTGGCTTTGGGCTTTTCAAATACATACAATCCTGGATTAATCCGCACCTTATCCACATGCTTGGCAACTTCCAGAGCAATTTTCATGCCATTGTGATGGACATCAGCTACTAGAGGCACCGATTGATAGGTCGCTGCTAGTTTCTCTTTGATTTCGGCTAGGGCTTTAGCATGTGCCATACTCGGAACAGTGACACGGACAATCTCGCAACCAATCTCGTGCAAGCGGCGAATAGCAGCAACGGAACCATTGATATCTAAGGTATCTTCATTAATCATCGATTGCACCACCACCGGGTATCCCCCGCCAATAGTGACATTAGCCACTCTGACAGGGCGGGTTTGACGGCGGTGGATAGTAGTATCGAAAGCTGGTAATGTAGCAGCCCTTTGAGGTGTGCTTAGAGTTTGCATAACCTGTTAGTTGCTTTGGCTTAGCGAAAATAGTAGGTTTTTGTATTTATTCTCTTAGGTTCCCATAGAATCAGGCGCTTTTGGCTTAGGGGTGAGAGTTTTCTACTCAGGAAAGTCGGTAATCACCCATTCATTTAGGGGGTTGAGATAGTTTCTTGAGCCGTGCTTCCTCACGGTGCGCGTTCACGCTTAGCTTTGAAAAAGCGCGGGGTCGCACCGCTGCCAACTCTAACATTTTGTCCAATGAAGTACCGTTAATGAACTGGGATGCCTCAGCAAGGTATTGTTTATTGGGGCATTTGTTACCTAAGATAGAACCGTTGATGCAGTCTTGGGCACAATTTACATTAACTTCCACAGTACTCTCAGAGATGGTTATAGCTAGTAATGACCACCCGGGCAAATTACATTCCTCATTGGCTAAAGTCATTGCTCTCAATTTTACGTTTTTCAGGAGTCGCTTGTTTGTCTCAACTTGCTGTTCAAATTCAATTCTCTATATAATCAACTAAAGCTTTTTAATGAAATCAATTCAAATGCTAAAAGAGGTTATTGGAGTTTTCACTATGCGTCTTATTTATTAGTTCCTCAATATCTTGAGCATAAAAATCCCATAGAACAGCGAAAAATTGCTATAGATATAGCCAATCAATTAAAATACCAATTTACATTTGATATAGCTAGGTATACAGTTCACTATAATTCCCCTATCTTAAAACATGAAGACACTTATAATCCGACAAATATAGGAAACGAAGTTATTGATATTTTTTTAAAAAATTAATCTAAACAGCTATGGTGTAATTACAATTACCAAGCCCGTATTTTTGTCAAGCAAATTAAAAATTTAAATTATAGAGACTTTAAGCAAAGTCTGAAAAAATATTTATTAATTTACGTACATAATCATAAATCCTTAGCCATAGTAAATAGTAAAATTTATCAAAAAATCGATCAACTCTACATTGACTATAACCAATCAACTATAACCCTCGACTTAATTCTGCGCACCTTCAGAAGATTAGTGGAGCTTTTTACGACTGAAGATAGTCAGGAACCATCTCCTCTATTTATTTTACTAACAACTCAATAATACGCGCTCACTATTGTTAGTATTTTGCTCAAAATTGTTTTAATTTGTAAGTACGTCAAAGCACATCTAGACGTTTGTATTGCTCAAATAATTTGCTATTACGAAAACTCTCCAGAGCAATAGTGTTAGTGGTTGATAAATTTTTGGGAATTTTTCAATATTGTTCTAGGGATTTACACTCAAAATATTGAATATAATCTAATTAAAATCGGATAAGATGATCAGCCAGATAATCCGAGGGTTATTTCTTCGGATAGCTATAGAGTATTTCCACAATTAAAAGGGTCTGACCTGCGTGGTACTAATCTTAGTGGTGCCGATTTACGTAATACGAAATTAAGGGCTGCTGACCTGCGTGGTGCTAATCTTAGTGGTGCCAATTTAAGTCAGGCTGACTTAAGCCTTGCTAAACTCAGTGGGGCTAACTTAAGCGCTGCTAATCTTAGTGGTGTCAAGTTAATCACAGCTGACCTGAATAGTGCTGATTTGAGTAGTACCAACCTAAGGGGTGCTGATTTACGTCGTACTAATTTACAGCAAGCAAATCTCAGCAATGCCAGTTTGAACGAGACTAATCTGGTTCATGCTGACTTACAACATGCTGATTTGAGCGATGCCAACCTTAGTGGTGCTAGTTTGCAAAATGCCAAACTCAGTGGGGTCAACCTTAGTGGTGCTAACCTTAATCGAGGTGACTTACGCCATACTAAGCTCAATCATGCCAACCTCAGGGGTGCCAAATTGACGCAAGCTAACCTGAATAACCCTAAGCTGTGTCAAGCCAACCTCTGTCAAGCCAAGCTAAACCATAGCAATCTCAATCACGTAAACTTAGATAGTGCTAACCTTACTCAGGCTCACCTGCGTGGTGCTTCTCTGAATTATGCCAGCTTAAGGAAGACTAACCTTAGCTATGCTCAATTAAGTCATGCTCAGTTGAGTTATGGAGACCTCAGTGGTAGTGAACTCAGTTATGCTCAACTGCGTCACGTCGATCTGACTAATGCTGACTTGAGTCAGACAAATTTGATGGGTACTAACCTATTTGGTAGTAATCTTCAGAAAGCCAATGTCCAAGGTGCTAAATTTTGGTACAACGCAGTTTTGCCTGATAAAATTCAACCTGAGCTAGAACAGCGAGGAGCTATATTTATTGTTAATGGTTAATTGTTATTTAATTTTTAATGGTTAATTGACGAACAACTAAGAATGATCAAGTTTTCTAAGCAGTCAGCTATCATTCTTAAGCAGTCAGCTGAATGTTTAGGAATGATAAGTATTCAATCGGACACAATGCTACAGTGAAAGTGTCTGATATTAATGAACCTGCTTTTGCGTTGTTGCTGCCATGAGTAATTCTGCTTCCGTAAACACCAGTAACTTTTGGGACTTTGATTTTACAGCCCCTCAACCGACACAGGATACAGATTTGCTTAGGCAGCTGAATTTCGTTCCAGGGTTAAAAGACATTCTCATGGTGCGTCAGGTTCATGCTCTAGAACACGCTACTGTCTGGGTTCTAAGTCAGCGCTATGGTGCTAGTGGTGCTGGTGCAACCCCTAGCACTCCTCCATCAGATAATAATGCGATAGGAGGACTATCAACTGACCAAGGATTTTATCTCTATGGTCAGGTAAATTTGGCTGAGTTGAGACGAGCAGTACCCACTGCCCTAGAGCGACTGACTAGGGGAGAATGGAATATGGCTATCCACCCCCGCTGCGGCACGAATCTCTCAGTAGCAGTGTTTTTAGGTGCTGGACTAGGGTTGGCAGTTCATCTGTTACTGCCGCGAGGACCGATTGAACAACTGTTGGGTCTTGGCTTTGCAGGGGTGGCTGCTACTCAACTAACACCTGATTTGGGGAACTTAGCGCAACGATACTTAACTACTGCCATTCCTTTTAACCTGGCGATTGTAGACATTAGGGAAACATCTGATATCTGGGGACGTCCAGCCCATTTTGTCCAGATGCGATGGATTGACTAAGCTTCAATTGTGATTTGTCTTTGGTTAGATGAGTCCAAGAGAACCGACCGACTTATACCAATTCTTAAAATTAAGACTACAAATGGAGATGGAGATGGGGAGATGAGGAGATTTTGATTAATGGTGATTATCCGAACATGAAATAAGATGCAAGCTTTAGATGCAAGCTTGGCCAGAAAAAAAATCCCAAATTCAGACGTTATATGTAACATATATAACGTCTGAACTTTCTTGATTTATCCTGGCTAGGAGAACATTAACTGTTTCGAGAAAGGGAAGCTTTTCCAGTAGCACGTAAGCTGACTGCTGATAGCTGTTCGCGCAGCGTGCGCGTAGCGCATAAGCTTACGGTTATTAAACTCTAGCGCCACAGTTGTGAAAAGACTGAGCTCAGTTTTTGAGTCAATCCCAAGCTCTGGGATTGACTAGCTTCTTGAACCCCCGGTTCATCCTCTGGTGAATTGCCAGGGGAAATATAGCCTGCAGGAACCACCAGCAACGTAATCCCGTGTCGGCCCACCACAGTCACTTGCTCATCAGGCACAAGGGTAACTTGGGAATCATGATCACATAACCGGGCGGGCCAGTATGTGGCTTTAAATTTGACTCGCCCAGGCTTGGTCGGGGTAATGGTACGTTCTACCTTGCCGACGCCTGGTTGTGGAAATAGGATGGAATCAGGAGCCTGTACATTAATCATGTGTGTTCACCTCGTTTGACTGATTATGTTATTCTGTTCAGCCTGCTTGGTACAAAACGTTTTAACCAGGTAAAATCTGGCAACGTAGGCTGAATGTGAAATTTTTTTGCCTTAAGTGGCGATTAACCCGTGCCATAGATAGGGTTTCAGTCAACAGAGCATCGGTATTCTCCAGTGATATAGGTATTTTTAGCTTCAACAGAAAATTCCGATCTTCCTGAAAACTAGCCTTAAATTCGGCAACGGAAACGTTTATTGGTTAAAGATTAGATACACTTCCCGGCATTCAACGAATGACACAAGGAACCATTCTTCCTAAGGAGAGTAAACACTTCAGGATTAGGTAAGTTAGAGAATTAGAAACATTTTGTTAAAATCCACATCCTTTAAAAGTTTGGTAAGTGCACTACTGTATCAAGGTACTGTCCTTAAAACCCTGGAATAGGACAAATGCGTTCACTGATACACCCTGAAACGATTGAATAACGCTTTCAACCTAAACATGACCTAGAGTGATTATTTAAGGCTCAACCTAGATACAAGACCGCAGACGCAACTGACAAGCTGTAGATACATTTAAGACTCAGTAGATGCACTATGTATTCTTATTCTACGTGTGTATCGAAGAATCTGCCACCCTAGAGTAAAAGATTTTCAGACTACAACAGACAATTGTTACTATAGGCAACTTCCTCCAGGAATAATACCAGATTTTCTTGAAAAATGTCACTTATCTGTTGGAGGCGGGAAACAAGCTGAAAAATTTCCAATCCCCAAGTTTACTATAAGTTTACATCTTTTACAGAAAATTGGTATAACAATACACAATTCATCATTTTCCCCTGACATCAAAACTATTAAATTATGCCAACTGTTAGTTTAATTCATGCTGATTCCTATAATCCACAACTCTTACGAGCTTCCTTGGAAAGGCTGCTAGAACCTTTGGGAGGGATGAGTGCTTTTGTTAAGAAAGGTAATTCGGTTCTGCTTAAACCTAATTTACTTACTGCTGGTCGTCCTGGTAAAGAATGTATCACTCGCCCTGAAATTGTTTACTGCGTGGCTCAACTAGTCAAAGAAGCTGGGGGTAAACCCTTTTTCGGAGATAGCCCAGCCTTTGGGAGTGCTAGGGGTGTGGCTAAGGCGAATGGCTATCTGCCAATGATGACAGAACTTGATATCCCTATGGTGGAATTCCACGGCAAGGGTTATGAAACTGCTAGCGAAACCTTTAATCATCTGCGTTTGTCTAAAGAGGCCATGAATGCCGATGTGGTGATTAACCTACCGAAGGTAAAATCCCACATGCAGTTGACCTTGACCATGGGGGTCAAGAATTTATTCGGCTGTGTTCCGGGAAAAATGAAAGCCTGGTGGCATATGGAAGCGGGTAAGGATGAGACGCGCTTTGGGGAAATGCTGGTGGAAACAGCACGGGCGATTAATCCGGAGTTGACTATCATTGATGGCATTATTGGTCAGGAAGGGAATGGTCCGATTGGTGGTGAACCGAGACATTTGGGGATCTTAGGAGCATCAGAGGATGTCTTTGCTCTCGATCGCTCAATAGTGGAAATTCTCAATGTTGAGCCAGCCCTGGTTCCTACCCTGGCAGCTCAAAAACGGCTGGGGTTGTTGCCAGACTTAGCAGAGATTGACTTTCCTTACCATCGACCTCTAGAAATCCAAGTGAGGGATTGGAAACTACCTGATACTATGAAACCGATTGATTTTGGTATGCCTCGAGTAATTAGGTCTACCTTTAAGCATTTATATATCCGGCTTATCAAAGAGCCAATTAATGCTTATGGTAAAAGCTAGACAATCAGGGGTATTTGGTAAAATTTGCTACAACAGGATCCTAGATTAACCAAGTAACCTAGAGTTACCCTCCGATTGCTTAACCATGCCGCCCTATTATTGCTAGCGGCGGTTTTTTATTGATTAGTAATTAGTCATGGGTGAATACCAGAAAACTTGTTACTGGCCACAAAGCACTAATTACTAATCACTAATCACTAATCACTAATCACTAAGCTGGTCATGGGTGAATACCAGAAAACTTGTTACTGGCCACAAAGGACTAATTACTAATCACTAAGCTGGTGATTGGTGAATACCAGAAGACATAGTCCGACTTTGTATAATTAATTACTCTCTAGCTCCACTATTGGTCAAGTCCAGCAAACAGTGATAGAGTTCTTCGTTACTTTTAAGAGACCGAAGGTGACATTGAAAAAGTCAAACAGCCTGATGGGTCTAGGTTTGAGGAAGTAGCGATTAGCCCGAAGGGCTACGCTACGCGATCGCAGCCATCTATACATTGAGCACTCAGCTAATGCCCTAGGCGCACGCTACGCGAACAGTCATCAGCACTCAGCCTCTACAGCTAATACCGGACAAGCTGAAGCCTGTGGGTCAAACGCTTCAGCAGTCAGGAGTCAGGAGTCGGGAGTCTACTTAACCTACACGCAAACTACTATAACTACAGGGTGGTGGATGATTTGGTGTTACCCAAAGGATTTACCTAGGACGTGATAGCCCCTTGGGAAGATCCAGTGAGCGATTCCCGATTTGGTTACAATAATGACTATCTCTCGTTTATCTAAATTGGTGAGGACTCTGGCTACCTCACCTTTAATTGTGAATACATCAGTGCTTTCCCCTGAATGCAAAGTTATCAGAAGGTGTTAGGGCAATCCCTGCCTTTTGAGGAGGTAAAAGCAGCATTGAAGACAGCAGCAAAGAAGGGGATGAATGCTTTATAGTTGCCGGATAGTGACCCAATCAAAGGTAAAATTTGGCTTCTTTGTAAAGAAGCATTAACTGACCAGGGGATGGGGGTGATTTCCCTAGGTATCTAGGAGAGTTTCCGTCCGCCAAAACCAGAGCCTGCAAAATATGATCCCATTTGCGTTGAAGCAGCACCCATTAACATAGAAGTGTCAAAACTTGGTAAACTAACACCTTTGGAGAGCCATGTCAGAGCTTACACTCTCTAAAACTATAGAGTCAATGGCAGTGGCAGCGCCACCCACTCAGGCCGACCTTCCCTGTGACGATGATATACCAATGGAAACCGCACGGCACAAAGCCCAAATGGATCTGCTCATTTATACCCTATCGCCTTGGCTAGATAATAGGTCGGATGGCTATGTCGGTGGTAATATGTTTGTTTACTACAGCGTTGCCCAACTCAAAAATAAGGACTATAAAGGACCAGATTTCTTTGTTGCTCTAGATGTACCCAAGGGAGAGCGTCGAAGCTGGGTGATTTGGGAGGAGGAAAAGGCTCCTGACGTGATTATCGAACTTTTGTCGGCAAGCACTGCTGAGCGTGACAAAAACGAGAAAAAGCAGATTTATCAAAATCAGATGCGTGTGCCAGAGTATTTCTGGTTTGATCCTTTCAATCCAGATGATTGGGCTGGATTTCATCTCCAAAATAGAGTTTACCAACCGATAGAACCTAATCAGCAAAACCAACTGGTATCTGAAGCATTAGGTTTGAGCTTGGTGCGTTGGCATGGTGATTATAACGGCATCGAAGCAACTTGGTTACGCTGGGCAAATTTAGATGGGGAGTTACTGCCCACTTCTGAGGAAAAAGCTGAGCAAGAACAACAAAGAGCCGATCAAGAACAACAAAGAGCCGATCAAGAACAACAAAGAGCTGAACAAGAACAACAAAGAGCTGAACAAGAACGGCAAAGAGCTGATCAAGAACAACAAAGAGCCGATCAAGAACAACAAAGAGCCGATCAAGAACAACAAAGGGCTGATCAAGCGGAGTCTCAGTTGCAGCAGGTGGCGCAGAGCTTGTTAGAGCAAGGGATGACGGTGGAGCAGGTGGCCAATCGAACAGGTCTGTCTGAATCTCAGGTGGCAGAATTTGGTAACTAAAAGGAGGGTTTTTCTGGTTTTCTTTTCCCTTGGTGGGTGGGCGCACGCCCTGCCCCCCTACGGTGGTACTTTGATTGAGCTGAGGGTCTAATTATATCCCCTTCATGGGATTGGCCTACGGCCACGCTACGCGAACGCATGACTTGCTTTAGTAAAAATGTACCAAATAAGAGAAAATTAAGAGACAATCCGATCAGTGTTGGCAATCGAGATATGCGATGCTAAGTATTGAGCCGCTAAGCGAACGCATTAACACTGCTGTCTATTGTGTTGGAATCGATAACCAAGATCCAAATTAAAGCTGAGGGCTGATAGCACCTCAAGTAGCACCATCTGTAGCGCATTAGCTGACAGCTGAATGCTCACCATCGTGAGACAATAGACCATTAGTTAAGAAAATGACTTCAGTGACACCTCAACCTGCCAAACATAAAAAAGCGAGAGCCTTAAAACCAAGTAGCCGACGCCCTGCCAAGGAACTGTGTAGCGAGTGTGGACTTTGTGATACATACTATATCCATTATGTCAAGGAAGCTTGTGCATTCTTAAACCAGCAAATAGCTGACTTGGAAACAAAAGCCCATGGACGTAGTCGCAATCTAGATCATCCAGATGATTGGTACTTTGGTGTTAACCAGAAGATGCTCACGGCTAAGAAGATTAAGCCGATAGAAGGGGCGCAGTGGACAGGAATTGTCAGTACCATTGCTATGGAAATGCTCAAGCAGGGTAAAGTTGAAGGTGTAGTCTGTGTCCAAAACACTGAAGAAGACCGCTTTCAGCCGATGCCGATCATTGCTCGTACCCCAGAGGAGGTGTTAGCAGCACGGGTGAATAAGCCTACCTTGTCTCCTAACCTCTCTGTGTTAGAGCAAGTGGAACAATCAGGGATGAAGCGATTATTAGTAATTGGTGTTGGCTGCCAAATCCAAGCATTGCGATCAGTGCAAAACGAACTCGGTTTAGAAAAACTCTATGTTTTAGGTACGCCCTGTGTCGATAATGTCAACCGTGAGGGGTTGCAAAAATTTCTGGAAACCACCAGCCGTTCACCAGAAACGGTGGTACATTACGAGTTTATGCAGGATTTCCGGATTCACTTTAAACATGAGGATGGCTCGATTGAGAAAGTACCTTTCTTTGGCTTAAAGACTAATCAACTCAAAGATGTGTTTGCCTCCTCTTGTATGAGTTGCTTTGATTATGTAAACTCCCTAGCGGATTTAGTGGTAGGTTACATGGGAGCACCCTTTGGTTGGCAGTGGATTCTGGTTCGTAATGACATTGGGCAAGAAATGTTGGATTTGGTGCAAGACCAGTTGGAAACTCAACCAGTCATGTCAAAAGGCGATCGCAAACAGGCAGTGCAACAGAGTATTCCTGCCTATGACAAGGGAGTTACCTTACCGATGTGGGCAGCAAAAATGATGGGAGTGGTGATAGAAAAAATTGGTCCGAAAGGATTGGAGTATGCTCGTTTTTCCATTGACTCCCACTTCACCCGCAACTATTTATATTTAAAGCGCAATCATCCACAAAAGTTAGAGGCACATGTGCCAGAGTATGCCAAGCGGATTGTAGAACAGTACAAGTTGCCAGACTAAAAACTGAGGGATTGGTGCGCTTCGGTAGGGTAAGCGATCGCGTGCCTTCCAACTCAGCTACTGTCGAGGGAAATTATAGGTATTTCAGTTCTGAATTAAGACCCCATGAATTAGTCTTTTGAGTCTGCTTTTGATGTCTCTATTTCTTCAGTCAATTGAGAGAGTTTAGTCGTTTCTGATTTAGGAATAATCACCGACTCTTTACTCTCCCCGTCATCCAGTCGTTTAGCCACTTCCAGAATTATATCTGCGATCACTACCGGAATCCTTACTGCTTTCGTTTGACCCAGATTCCACTTCGGCTTGCGACCACTATTTTCTCGATAACCACCACGGGGCATAACTTTACCTCACCTCTGAATCTGAAATAGTACGTTTTCCTTATATTCTACAATCTTAGATTAATTAAATAGCTAGAGCTTGTAAAACTTAACTAGTGAGTGATTTTTATACAAAACCTGCTAATTGTAATTTTTTTGGTCTATTTCGTACTTTTTATAAAATCAACCATGAAATTCCAGCAAATGAGGTGTGCTAACCGGAAACTCCCAAAATTTCTGAAGTCGGTTTAACTGATATCTTGCACCATTGTTAGTAGCCGTAGGCTAGAAAGAAACTTGAGTCCACTTAGGTGGACTTGGTTCGTTTAGGCCAAGGCTTTAGCCTAGATTCCGGACTTGACCGGAAATCGGGGAGTGTGAGGGGGTGAGCGCAAGCCCCTACGATTCATCCATGGGGTAAGCTCACCCCCTCACATAAACAACAATTCTTGTGGTACTGTAGGTAATAGGCTAAATAAGCAAG
>NZ_JAAHIE010000529.1:0-4778 GCF_010671945.1 Moorena sp. SIO4E2 | reverse complement strand
TGGTGGTAGTAACGGTATTTACTATAACAATGGCAATGTAGGTATTGGTACAAATAGCACCTACATTGCCATTGTTATAGTAAATACCGTTACTACCACCATCAGACCACTTTCCAGCACCAATACCAGTTAAACCAGAACCATCCCCTTCAAACCTAGTGGCTTTAACAGTTCCAGCTACCTCTAATTTCTGCCTAGGATTATTTGTGCCAATACCTACATTACCATCCACTGTCAGAGCACCAGTGGTATGTAAAGCATCATCCACCCTCAACGCTCCAGATGAATGCCCTGAGCGAATTACCCCTGTAACTTTCACTTCATGATTATCCGCATCCCCCAAGGACACATCCCCAGCAATATGCTCGGTATCACGGGCAATCACATCCCCTTTTACTTCCAGGTTTCCATTCACTGTCAGGGAACCATCGATGGTTGAATTTCCGGTCAGATTTAAGTTTTCGGCGGAAATGGTACCATCTAGCTCTAACTTATCGAGGTTAGATAACTTAGGACCAGCAAGCTTGCGTACAGAATTATCCACTGCATTTTCACTAACCTCACCGTTGTTGTCTAGGGTCACCCGTGCCAACAGAATCACATTATCATCGGTAGGGGCAAAACCAGTTTTTACATCTACATTACCGTCTTGGAGATTGTCTTTACTTGTTTTACTCCCGTAAATGACAAACTTGGGACGTTCAGTGGTGCGAGTGTATTTTTTATCATTACCTACCGCTACTTCGTCACCATCATCCTTAATTTCATCATAGATGACGGTAATTTCAATAGTTGTAGTTGTATTGGGTTCTAGTTCTAATCCATCTAAGTTAATCGTGTTAATCGTGTCCGGTACTGTACAATCCGGTAAAACAATAATTTCTCGACCATATTTATCAATGGCCATGCCCTCACTAACCGCAATTTTTTTCTGCCCAGCTTCCCTTACTTCTAATCCTTCCACCACACCCCATTCATGGAGTAAGCTATTGTGACGCAGGCGCATGCCACGATGGTAGGTTTGCTCATCGTTAAAGTCTTTTTCTACTAGAAACTGGGAAGTAAAGTAATTGGGACGTTGAATATATTTCATAATCCTTAAGTAGTCAGAGAAAAGTAAAATTAACTAGACTTCTTGCAGAAGTCGGGAACAGGGAACAGGGAACAGGGAGTAGGGAGCAGGGAGCAGAGGGACTTTTGGCAACTTTACACAAGTTAGTACAGTCGTCCAGGTATAGCAGTCGCCAGCGATGCAGCGCGGTCTTGGGGGTTTCCCCCACTCGCTATTGCATCAAGACAGGGCAGTTAGGACATGACAAAAGTCTCAAACCTAAGTAAGCGATGCAGCGCGGTCTTGGGGGTTTCCCCCACTCGCTATTGCATCAAGAAGCGCAAGAGTTTGACTTCTGACTTCTGACTTCTGACTTCTGACTTCTGACTTCTGACTTCTGACTTCTGCTACACTTACTCTCCTAAGATAGATTCCTCATTTTCGGTAATCTTGCCCAAAATAGTATTAATTCCAATCTGGGAACCCGTAACTTCTTCAGAATCAGAATCAGAATCAAAAGTACCACCAATCTGCGTGGTGTAAATAATTTCTAGTCTGTACTTGCTATGGGCTGGTTTTTCCTGTTCGATGATGGCATTAGCGATTTCTATTTGTCGTTGGAGTTGCTCTGGGTTTAATCCTTGAGCTGGAGTAATTCTTACTATAAAAAAGTGGGGGATACCACCACCAAGGTAAGTGCCTCTACCCAGCAGCGATCGCGAGGGAAGTCCTTCGGGGTAAATTGGAATTTCTTCGAGGTCAATTGGGTTTTCGGGCTCCAGGAGTTGGGTGTCACCAATTTGAAATTCGGCATTGGAAGCGTCGATAATGGTGACTTTTTCCTCGTCCTCTAGAAATAATTCTAGCAGTTCTTGTAAATTGTCTTTAGTCCCTCGAAAACGATACAGTCTGACGGTATTGGCCAGAAATTTCCGTTGTTTTTGGACATCTAAATCTGCTCTGAGACTCAAAGCTACCCAGCTAGATAACCAGGGCAGAAAGTCTGGGGGTGTTTTGTTGGGATGGAAGTAATTAGAAATACGGGCAATTTTTTCTTCTAAACCCTGCTCACAAAAGTTGATCCCATCTGCACGACCCAAAAGAATATTTTCAAAGGGTAGTAAAAATTGACCGACGAAAGGATCGCTTTGATAAATCTCTGGCAGATAGTCTAAAAGTTTACTGGGGGAACGGGCTGAGTTTTTCATTGGTTTTTAACCGTTGAAATCAAGGGTTTCTAAGGGGGATATGATGTCTATATCGCTGGCGGTAAGATCTAAATACACTAGTTCTTCTGGTTTGACCTGGATAGCACTTAGCTGTCCGTTGGTTTTAACTAGGCGTTGTTGATTGTTTATGGCATCAGGACGAGGAAAAAATACTTCGTCTTGCTGGTTGGTTTTGGTGACATAATCCACACCTTCTAGTTCATCAAGTAGTTGATAAACTTCGGAAACATAAACATTTCGACCAAATGGCCAACCTTGAGGATTGTCAGGATTTGGTAGGGGATCGAAAAAGTTTTCCAGTGCGTTATTTATGTTGTCCCTAGTGGTTGCTACGTCTGCTTCTCGGTTGAGGTGTATGGTTAATCTGATGCTAATGGTGATGTAGCGTGGCATAACTACATGGATTGCCGTGCCAATCAATCGCCGTTCTTCTAAGTGGTTTTTTACCTCGTTAATCAGCCTTGAGCTTGGTTGAGGGGGGCTATTTTCACGATTATTGCTGTCGGGGATAATCACAATACTCACATGACCTGGTTGATCCACAGGTTCGACTAAGGCATTTTCGACTAAGGCATTTTCCGAGTCCAGGTTACGTCGAGGTATACAGTGTGCCCTGGCAACGGTATCATCTGTATCATCTGGTTTCATTTCTCGGGCTAATTCCACAAAGTCGGCACAGGTGATGGCTCGGTAGCGATCGCGTACTTGGGTAATTGCCTCTTTAATCTCTGTCTGTAAATCCTCCGTTTGCTGCCAATCTGGTCCATTCAGCAGTTGTAAAAACATCCGCATATTCGCCTCTGTCACCCGATTTTGCCGATAGAGCAGCATTTCGGTAAGGTAGGCAAACAGCTCAATGACGGTAATACCAGGATCAGAAGGATTGTGATTAGTCCATTGGGGCGCATAGCTGGGAATCATACCCAGGGCTTCTTGCACCAAGTCGTCATAGGTGCGGTCATCAAGATTAGGCAATTCTATTGGCATGAGTTACCCTCCTCAGGATTCCACAAAGGTTAAATCGATGGTGTGGTTGCCGGAATAAACTAAAAAGCGATTAGTCTGGCTAGCACCTTCTAGTTCTTCGATGTCATTCACCTCCAAGCTAGAAACATGGTCTACTCCCGGCACTCTCTCCAGTAGTCGGTATAAGTCCGATTTATAGGGTTGACGACCAAAATTCCAACCCATTCCGTCAAAACCACCGGTTAGGGGATGCAGAAAACTAGCTAAGGTTTGTTCCACGGTTTGTGCTACCTCACGAGATCCTTCTAGGGAAGTAACCGCAATTTCAGTGGTAATATTGACACGGACATAGAGAGCGCCCACTACAGAGATTGCCACTGTGGGTTCAGTGTAGGCTTGTAGGTAGTTTTGGACGCGCTTGATTAGCTCCAAACTGGGTAGGGGTTTAGCCTCAGTGGAGCGGGGTACAATAATTACACTCACTGTTCCCGATGAATCTAGCTTGGTATCCAGTCCAGCCAGGGGATTGGTTTTCAAATTGGCTAAGGGTACACACTTGGCTCTGCTTACCTCTGGTGAAGCCAGCTTGGCTAAATCTTCGTAGTCTTCCCTAGTCACAGCACGCTGACGATGGCGAATTTCCTTAGGTGCGCGCTCGATTAGGGAGTCAATGGTTTCAGCTTCTGCCCCCCCTGCTGCTGCTTGATGGTTAATCACTTTGTCCACATAGGGGACTGTGGTTTTGAGTTGGACAATCGCCCCAGCGGGTTTGTTTCCAGCAGTTCCACCACCAGTTTGATAGCGACTCATGCGGATATTGCCTTGACCAGGAGGAGGAATCAGTCCATTGCGTCCATCCCCAAAGGTGATTTTTCCGGTAAGATTATCAAAGACATAATGGCGATCCCGTGGTTTTGATTGATAGAAATCCGGGACTTGATGCCAACGAACCCAAATCTCTTGCGGTCTTCCGGTTTCATTAGTAGTAACCGTAATCGCCTTTTCCCCTTCTTCAAGGAGAATTTTGTCCTTTTCTAGGGCAGACGGTATTTCCGGTTCCCGCACTTCCAGCTCTTGACCTGCTAATATTGGCTGACTAGTTGTATTAAATTTTTGATTTTCAGTCCCGTCACTGGAGCCAACAATTTCCTTTTGGATCGTAGCTGTTTGTGCTGCCATGGTAGTATTCAGCAGTACTTGTTTCAGCCTAGGTTCAACGTCGTAGTCACCCTTTAACCATTTAACCCGGAGCCAATAACGGGGAGGTAAATTAAAGTCTTCCCTTGGTGAAAAATCCCCTGGTGGCAGAAATTCAATTAAACCGGAACGGGTAAAGTTTTCGGTTTCATCTCTTATGGTTAGTTGTTGCCATGCTTGGCCATCCCAATATTCCCATACTAGTTGAACTTGTTCAGTTTTATTCAATTGTTTAACAGCCGTTGCATTAGGGACTAATGTAACATTATTATCTCCATATTTTACCTCAGTTACACAGTAAAAAATGCTGATTTTACGATTGGTAAATTCTGTTC
>NZ_JAAHIE010000528.1:0-4784 GCF_010671945.1 Moorena sp. SIO4E2 | reverse complement strand
TCCATGAAATTTGCTTTGAGTTTGGGACCTTAAGCTTCTCATGGAATCCCCCTGTCATGCTATCCCTGTCTTATTATTGAGACTCTATACCTACCAGTACTTTCAAGACTTCTCTGCACCACTAAGGTGACATCCTCCCCTTACTAGCTTACTAACTCTTCTATTATGTTCTAACTATCATTTTCTTTGGTATATATAGGTAATCGACACAATTTCATTAAATTAGCTGTCCGGCAAAAGAAGCCCCACATCTCAATGCTACGCCATGAGTGTGGGATGAATTTTGCACAGGGTCTCTTGGATTCGGCAAAGCCGACGCGGGGCGCGTTCGGGAAAACGAGCTATCAAGCTGTCTTACAACTCAGGCGAGGTCATCCCTCTTCGATTGGCCTCTTGCTCCAGTTGTCTTTTTTCAAAATCGGTAATCCTAATTGTTAATTTTTTATTTGCAATTTCTCAATAACCGCTGGTTGACAAATTGGAGCACCAATGTATCAGGCAGGGTTACCCACCAGTTCATGCTCTATAGCCTTTTGTCGAATCAAATCTGTTAAGGGGGGGATATTGTCATCCCCTCGCAACCGGGACAGTAAATATGCCCAAAAACAAATCCCTAATTTGCGACAGGTCTTTTTCATACCCTACATCGTATCTCTGGCTTTTCGTCCGGCCTCAGACCGAGTACCACCAATAATTTTTCACAGAATATGCCGACTTGTCTATCAAAAGCCAGCTGTTATGTTCTGTTGTCTTTAATTTTAAGATGTTTTCAGTTACTAAATTATTAAAGGGTTAGACCGTGAGCTCAAGTTGTTCTGCTGTCGGTTCAGCTTCAGGTTGGGCAGGGGAATTGTCTTGGAACACCGGAATTCGAGGAGCTGGAGCGGATAGTTTGTGATCATCCGTTGGCCAGAGGAACGGAGTCTCGATGTCCCGACCCAGAACTAGGACTTCTTCTACTAGCTCGGAAAAACTGGAGACGTCTTCCTTCTCTAAGCGCTCAGTTAAAGCTTCCTGCCTAGCTTCTGCCCTCTCTTGTTCTTGCTTCAGTTGATGGGCAAAGAATTTCTCTTTTATCGCGATCGCGTCAACCGGTTTCATCTTGTAAAAGTAATAGCGCTTTTCTTTGCGTTGTGACTGCCGTTTTCCTGTGCTGCCTAGCTTATATCCTAGCAGTGCTGCCAACTTCCTAAAAATAATGATGGGGGTGCTGTTTGGGTTGAAGTAGCCAAGTCCGCAGAGCCTGAATTCCTTCCGTGCCACATCTGAGGTCAATAACTTTTTCAACTCAATTAGCTCAGGAGTCTCATTGGAATAAATTCTGTCGGTATCATCTAGGTCTATCCCCAGATGATCCAGTGCTTTTAATATTACTTCTACCCTCTCGGCTTTTGGAGTAATCATCGACTTGTTGACATCTGGGAGCAGAAAAGCCCCTTCTCGGATAATGGGGTCTGCGATCGCTTTATCCCTGTCCTCTCTAAATTCTTTCCCCAGTGTTGCAAAGAACAGCAGATTGAGCTTGGGATAAAGCCCCCGGTCGTCCATGTCCACTATCTCGTCAGTGACTTCCCCGTATCTCTTCTCTATCTGATGATGTCGAACTCGGTCTCGTTCTTCTGGGGTCTTTTGTAATCGGTTGAACATCTGCTGAAACTCTTCTTCTGTCTCAAAGCCTTCAGCTTCAGTTACTTTGGTCTTGTGCTTATCGTACATTTCTTTTTTCGATGCTGTTAATTGACAGCTCAGCTTTTTTGGATCCATCCCTGCCAGCTCAATATCTAATTCTGATAATTTGCCAGGAATCACGGTGTGTCCTTCTTTCTCTAGCCCATCAATCACCAACTCTCGATAGTCCATAGCTATTTGGTTTTCCAAGCTAGCGTATTCTGCTAAGGTATTCATTGCTATCTCTGGGGTGAAAGGAGCTGCGCTGTCTCGCTGGTAATTCAATTCATCTTCTTTAGAAAGAAAGCCTGGCCTGAAATCTGATAGCAAAACCTTCTTCATTTTGTTAAAAAGTTTTGATTGTTCGTTCCAGTATTGCTGGGGGATACAAGCGTTCGTTCTTCCATGACGGATTTTGCTGTCTTTCGCAATCCATAAGTAACGAGGCACTGTGTCTCGAACTCTTGCGATCGCTTGTCGAAAATTGCTTTCCTTCAATACTCCGTTGCCGTATCCAAATACTGCGGTGAAGTGAGGTTCATCAATACTAATCCCCGTCTCGAATGTTGGACTAGTTATCAGAATTACCTTGGGATTAGCTCTTAGGTATTCATTAATGTACCCTGCTATCCCCTGGGCTGGATGTCCTGGTTCAGTAATGCTATCAGCATCAATCCTTAAGAATATTCGGTCAGGAAATAGAGCCTGCAAGAAGTATTCCAGATTGTACGTCCCCATTCTTGAGTTTACGTACTTAGCCCCTAAAGATATGTAAGGGGTTCCTCCTTCTGCTATTTCAGCTATCAGCTTGGTCAGCCAATCCCCTTTGGTCTCGAACACATAAGACGTGTACCCTTGCAACTTGACTGTGTTCTTCACGATAAAAGGCTGTTCTACTCCCATTACTTTTTTGAGATAAGTCATAGAAGTGTCATCTAAGTCTGTGTCTAGCGCTATTACCAGCCGAGCGTTCTTCAAGATGTCAACGAAAGCTCGAAGAATTTTCATCCGAGCCTTCTTGCATGTATTACCCAGGAGTAGGTGATGTAATATCTGTACCCACTCGTCTAATATTACGATTGCTCCAGCCCATTGTCTTGTATCTATGCCAACCTTAGAATCTTCATGTAATGAGTCTATACAGAGTCCTAGCCACTTTTTTTCCGCTCTACTTTGGGCTGTCGTGTCATCAACGTAGGGTATATCAATTTTTTTGCCTCCAGCTCTGCTTAGTTGTTCTCTGTGAGACAGCATCAAGATAGGGTCACCTAATCTCTTTGCTTCTTCTATAAGTTGAGCTAGGACTGTAGTTTTCCCTGTGTTCTTGGGGGAGGACACTCCAATTAGCCTGTGTTCCAGTAGCTTGGTCAATGAAGGGAAATAATCTCGCTTTAACCATCTTTCGCTTATCTCTATTGATGAAGCCATTTCCAATGTCAGCTTTCTTCTTACCTGGATTCTCCAAGCACAGAACCTTTGAGCTTCTTCCCATGTCTGGTTTAGAAAGCCCTCGCCTTCTTTGGCTATTACATCATCTATGCCTTTGCCATGGCTTCTGTCCCATTCCATCACCCAGGGAAAGCACCCCAGTTTCTTAAGTTTTATCGCGATCGCTCCCCTCGCTTTTATTCCATTCTTTTCAGCCTTTGGCTTGCCTTTGTCATTATCAAGACAGATGTACCACCTTCTTCCTGGTTGGCACAGTCTAACTATTTCTTCTTTAAGTGGAGGAGTCTGGTCTGGATAGTCAGCCTGTGGTTCTGAATGCATCATTATGCCCAGCAGTGCAATAGCAGGGTACTCATGACTAATTAATGACAGAGCTTTTTTCGCCCCTTCTGTTATTAAAATTGGAATTTCAGGGTGCAGCGGCACGAACTCCCAGAAAACATGGCTGCCTTTCACTTCAAACCCTTTGATCTGCTCCGCTGCTTCGGGGTTATGTTCCATTAGCCAGTCCCTCGCATCCTTTTCTTCTGGGAATTGATCTAATAGCTCTGGGTTATTCTTGGCGATCAGTCTTCGAGCTGTCTTAAAAGAAAACTGAGGTAGAACTATTCCTGCCTGTTGCCCTCTGGGGAGAAAGTACTTTGGACCTTCCTCTGTTCTGTACTGAGGCGCTTGTTCTGTATTTTTCTTGTTCGGGTCAGTTAGTCCCCCTTTAGTCTTAAGCTCGGCTTCAGTCCTCGACCTTTTTATTCCACGGTTGTTCGCTTTTACATTGAATCCGCGAGTATGATCATGAACAAGACCTCCCTCGATCAGATGGTTCTTCTTCCATAGTTGCCATTTGGCTATGTGGCCGCCGTTCTGTCTTTCAAATTTAGCGCCAGCATCTATCTCTGCATCTATTACCAGCTCTCTTAGCTCTGCTCCCACTGACCGGAATGAGCAATCCTTTATTACTTCATCTGAGATTCCAGACTCTCTTAGCTGTTTGTAGTCCTCGTCTGTTAGGTGAGAGAAGGGAGACTTTAGAAGTTCTGTGCCGTACTCGATATCGGCCTCTGCATGGAACTGGCCGTATTGTTCTGGTTTATCGGAATTTTGTTGTTCTTTTGAAAAATTTGATGTTAACATAATGGTATATGTAAAAACTTTTGTTCTCTGGACTTACCTCTAGGCTTTCTATCATAGGAAGAGAGTGGCTCTCCTCCCGGTGTTTTAGTTTAACATTGGGGGGGCGGAGTTGGGGGGTTCGTTCAGGTTTTTTTTTTATTTTACCAGGGGGATAACCCTTTGTCTAGGAGCCTCCTAGAAGGAATTAGCCGTTAGCTCGATTGAATCAATGGCTGTGTTGCTTTGTGCGAAAGGCTTTGGCAGGTTTTCCGAGATTATTGCGATCGCATGTTAAGATTTTGTCGTCTTGTTAACAAATGTATTCAATTGTCTGTGGATGAAGCTTCCCCCACCTCTGTGTAAACAAGGTGGGGGTTAGTGGACAGTTACATAAAGTATCATAAAGTTTAGTAAAGTCTGTGAGTATTTGCTAGGGCGTGTCATCAATTAAGCCAGATAACGGTAGCAGCCAGATAAATTGCGGATAGAAAGTTTATTGCCCGTTTATCATAGCGTGTGGCAATCGCTCGATATTGCTTGAGTTGGGCAAAGAAGTT
>NZ_JAAHIE010000527.1:0-4821 GCF_010671945.1 Moorena sp. SIO4E2 | reverse complement strand
CTAGCTGTTCATCTGTTAATGTTTGCCAACGTTCTTGACTGATCCAGATTGACGAAAATCTTAACAAGATTATGCTTGATAAAATTCCTAGCAATACAGGTACAGTACGGCAGCAAATCAAATATATACTGATTGGTTCTGCGAGCGCAGTTCCGGTGATAATTTACACACTTTATTCCCTGGGTTACGGGTCGCTGAATGAATGGAGTACACCCCAACCTACTGGAAATTGTGGTGAGGTGATCAGTATGTTGATTCGATATCTGCTACTCGATTAAGATAGCAATTTGCCAGGGATTGAATCCTTGGCTAGAATGGGGGATAATCAGTAAAGTGTAATATTTCTGTGTCCACCACTGGTGGATGTAGATACAGCTAAGCTGTACTGGTGGAATTTTTGTTAATTTATTCGGTCAATGATTGGGGTTAACCAAGACTTGACCGATTTTTTATGAAGGATGAAGGATGAATTTATATTTCCTTGATTTAGAATGGCTATAGGAGACATGATAAATAAAGATCATGGCATATAGTGATTTTACAACCATCTACAAAGTCGAAACGACGTTTAATCTCATTGTTGATGAGGGGAATACTATATTTAATGATATTGCTCCTATCGAGCCCAGTGATCACTTGAAAACGACGCTTAAAGAAAATTTGCCGATCACGAATGCTATAAATACCGAAAAAGCTCGTTCTGAGTTAGTTATTGCTCCGGTTTTACTGGAAGTGCGCCGTCTGCTTGATTTCAAAATCGGTTTTTTTTCTGGCACTGAGTTTAATGTCGATAAAGGAAGTGGATTAAATGGATACTGTGATTATCTTCTTACTGCTTCTAAGGAAATGTATGAAATTCGGACACCAGTTGTCACTCTAGTAGAGGCAAAAAATGAAAATATTAAGGGGGGATTAGGACAGTGCATTGCGGAAATGGTAGCGGCTCAGAGATTTAATCAACAACAGGATCAGGATATTGATGCTATCTATGGAGCTGTGACTACTGGGACGAATTGGAAGTTTCTCAAGTTGGTGAATCAATTGGTGTTTATTGATTTGGATGACTATTATATTAAGGAAATTGATCTGATACTGGGCATATTGGCACATCCTTTTAAGGAGTATCTATAGGATTTTTATAAGAGATGTAAACATAGTCGCGCTTGGGAAAGGCAAGAGGCAAGAAAGTAGCCACTGCATCAAGACATATAGGTATTTTTGGTAATGGAAAGAACTGTCATCGTGTGGAGAAACTATTGTGTTGGTGAGACTGATGGGTTACTCGGCTCTGTTGAGGATTCGCAATAGCTTGCTCTTGGGGTGGAGAAACTATTGTGCTGGTGAGACCGATGGGTTACTCGGCTCTGTTGAGGATTCGCAATAGCTTGCTCTTGGGGTGGAGAAACTATTGTGCTGGTGAGACTGATGGGTTACTCGGCTCTGTTGAAGATTGGCAACAGCTTGCTCTTGGGACAGACAAAACCGACAAAAAAGACTTTTGAGGTGTCAAAAAATCATTTTTGTGGTATACTACACTTCATTGACCATCGTCCTGGACAGACGATGGGGGATTTTTGTTTGGGTAGAAAGTTCTTCTTACCCCATGATTTTTCTTCCTTTATGTGTTGCTTGGGCAGAAGATTTTTCTTCTCCCAGGTTTTTTTATATCTTCTTCACCATTCTTCTACTACCTCAGTTCGATGTCAGAAGTTGGCTGTTTTTTTGAGGAAACAGGAGACAGGAGACTCAATTACAGCAAGTGATCAGAAGACTCCAGAATTTATGGTGATAATCCAGAATTAACCGCAATTGCTGATCAAACTCTGATTAATGACTAATTAACTGGGAAATAATTTATTCTGATTCCTGAGTTCTAGATCAAGTTGGTTATGGGTCGCTCTGATTAAGTTAGTATTCTTGTACTAACTCGACTAACTATAAGCGATCGCAAATCAGCTTCATGTCCGAATCCATGTCAGAATCCATGTCCCAATCCATGTCCCAATCCCAATGGCAAGTCCTAGCGCCACCGGAAATTCCTCAGTGGTTCATCGAAGCTGTCAAATCCCATACTAAGGGCTATTCGGGAGATTATGCTGCTCAACTGCTGTGGCAACGGGGAATACGAGAGGAGAGACAACTAGCTGGTTTCCTCAACCCAGATTTGTATCAACCTACCAGCCCTTTTGATTTTGGACAGGAAATGAAATGGGCAGTAAAACGCCTACTCCAAGCCCGTGAGGCTGGGGCAAAGGTTGCCATATGGGGGGACTTTGATGCTGATGGAATCACGGCTACTAGTGTCCTATGGGAAGGACTGGGACAATTTTTCTGGCAGCACCAACAGCTAAGTTACTACATTCCCAATCGCCTGACGGAATCCCATGGTTTGAATTGTCCAGGAATTGACCAACTGAACGCTTCTGGGGTGAAACTTATCGTTACCTGCGATACTGGCAGCACGAATCTGAGGGAAATTGATTATGCTCACCAGTTGGGAATGGATGTGATTATCACTGACCACCATACTCTACCAGATGACCGTCCGCCAGTAGTTTCTATGATCAATTCTCGCTATTTTGCTGAAACTCACCCTTTATTTCATTTGTCTGGGGTGGCGGTGGCGTATAAGTTAGTGGAAGCGATGTATCAGGTTTTACCTAATATTCCCCAACAACGGTTAGAGGGGTTGCTGGATTTGGTGGCAATTGGTCTAATTGCGGATTTAGTGGAATTATCTGGAGATTGTCGTTACCTGGCACAACGGGGAATTGAACAACTGAAGCAGCAACTGAAAACTCGCTCTCGTCCTGGTATAGCGCGATTGTTACAGTTGTGTAAACGCAGTGGCGATCGCCCGACGGATATTTCTTTTGGACTTGGCCCGAGAATTAATGCTGTAAGTCGGATTCAAGGGGATGCTTCATTTTGTGTTGAGTTACTGACTAGTAAGGATGAGAAACGTTGTGAGCAACTGGCTTTAGAGACGGAACTAGCTAATACCCGCCGTATGTCTTTACAAAAAGATATTACTAAGCAAGTTAAGGATAAACTTGCCCAACTTGATCTGTCTACTACTAATGTGATTGTCCTAGAAGATCCCCAATGGCCAGTTGGTGTTTTAGGCTTAGTGGCAGGTCAAATTGCTCAGGAATATGGACGCCCGACGATTTTGTTAAGTACAGTTTTATTAAGTACTGAAAGTAGCGATAGAGAAAGCAAACTGGTAGAAGCAGGTTTAGAGGATAAACACTCCTATAGTATAGCACGGGGTTCGGCTCGTTCTGTTAATAATATTGATCTTTATGAATTAGTCAATTCCCAAGCTCATTTGTTGCATCGCTTCGGAGGTCATCCTTTTGCGGCTGGGTTGAGTTTGCCAGTGGATAATATTCCTTTATTTAGGGAAGCGATTAACCAGCAGTTGGCACAAAAACTAGGGACGACGGGTGCTTTGATGATGCCAGCCATGGAAGCGGATTTGGTGGTTAAGGTTGCTGAGTTGGGGAAAGCACTATTTGATGAATTGAAACATCTGGAACCTTGTGGGATGGGTAATCCTGTGCCAAAATTGCTGATTAAAAACTGTTGGTTTGAACAGGTTTTGAATCGTAACTCTAAGGATTTGAGAGGGCGAAAAGTACAGTATATCAAAACTAAATTTGAAATTTGGGATGACTCTACGAGTATGGGTTTTCCTGGAATTTGGTGGGGACATTATCAGGATGAAGTCCCTAAAGTTAGATGTAATGCTGTTGTGGAATTAGACTATAATAATTATGAAAAACGTCCAGAAGTGCGCCTCGTTGCTGTGCAACCTTGCCAAGAAAATGATTTTTTCCAATCTTGTTTCCAGGTCTCTAATCAGCTGGATTGGATTTTAGATTGGCGGGGACAAGAGTTAGAGGTTGGCCGGTTGAAGGGTGTTGGCTCTCAAGAGTTACATGTTGGCAAGTTGAAGGTTGAATGTTCTCAAGAGTTACATGTTGGCAGGTTGAAGGTTGTTCGCGAACAACCTACTAACCTTCAACCTCCTAACCTTCAACCTACTAACCTTCAACCTCCTAACCTTCAACCTACTAACCTTCAACCTGATAACTTTCAACCTCCTAACCTTCAACCTCCTAACCTTCAACCTCCTAACCTTCAACCTGATAACTTTCAACCTCCTAACCTTCAACCTCCTAACCTTCAACCTGATAACTTTCAACCTCCTAACCTTCAACCTCCTAACCTTCAACCTCCTAACCTTCAACCTCCTAACCGGCAAGGTTTAAGTCCTCTAATGGTTTATGAGTGTCCGACGAGTTGGGATGAGTTACAAGTATGGTGTAGGAGAGCGATACAGGCAGAACGACAATTAGCGATCGCATATCCACGGCCTCAACAACTATCTGCCCAAGACACCTGGAAAAAGTTGCTAGGAATTGCTAAGTTCCTAAGTCGCACCGGTCAATGGGCTACTTTGGTGCAATTGCAGGAGAAGTTGGATTTAAGCGATCGCACTGTTGAGTTAGGACTGAATGCTCTATCAGTGATTGGTTTTGAGGTTTCTTACCAGGACTCGGGGGTACAAATAAGCTGCCATCCAAAAGAGTGGTCTTCCGATTGGCCGTTGGCCACGCTACGCGAGCGGACGAATGTTGCTGGGAATGATGCGATTGCGCTACGCGCACGCTGCGCGAACGCAATATTTTTTGCTGCCATTGAGGAAGAACAGTTCCGACGTCAATATTTTTACCAGGTGCCTCTGTCTACCATTGCCGGATATAGCATGGTTGGTATCAAACAAGATTAGACGTAAGCATTCAGCAATCAGCA
>NZ_JAAHIE010000526.1:0-4857 GCF_010671945.1 Moorena sp. SIO4E2 | reverse complement strand
TTTTCTGTTTAGCAAACGTCACATCTACATCATCAATACCTTGTTTGGCAAAAGCAGTCTTAAGGGCTGGCACATAATGTTGTTCCACAAATTCAGTAAAGGGTTTCTTTTCAATTGCTGGTGGTTTGGCTTTTTTAGCTTTTGCCTCTGTAGCCGCAGGGGCCTTAGCCGCAGGAGCCTTAGCCGCTGGTTTCTCTTCTGATTTTTCAGCAGGCTTTTTGGCCGCAGGGGCCTTAGCCTGCGGTTTTTCTGCTGATGTATCAGAAGGAGTATTCGCTTCCTCAGGGTTAGGCAAGGGTTGGGTTTCTTCCGCCATAGCTTACGTAAGTCGTTATCTTTACTGTGGATAATCCTATCTTACTGGCGAAGGGCTAGACAGATGCCTCGGGAATCGGGAGTCGGGAATCGGGAATCGGGAATCGGGAGCGGTGCGACCCGTGGCGAATTTAATTCGCCTACGGAAAGCGCACCGAGGGAGTCGGGAAAAGCGGGAAAAGCGGGAAAAGCGGGAAATGGGCAGAATTCTCCGGACTTGAGCTAAACGCGATTGGCGGTAGGCCACGCTACGCGAACGCATTTGTCAGTAGCTTTAGTATAGCGGTTTCTAACCTAATGAGGTACACAGGATTTTTTCCCTCTTGCCTCTTGCCTGTTCCCGATTCCCGATTCCCGATTCCCGATTCCCTATCGCTAGCTTTTTTCTCTTGGGAGAGTAATTAACCGCTAACACCTGATGCGGCAGAGGATGGCAAAGCTGAGGGAACTATACTAAAGTATATGAGTACTGAAAATTAATCCTAAAAAAATTAATTATCAGATTTAATAGCATGTAAATAATGTAAGCATTCAGCCATCAGCCGTCAGCCGTCAGCCGTCAGCCGTCAGCCGTCAGTTTTGTGGCACAGGCTTTGGCCTTGGCCTTTCGGCCACGCTACGCGAATGGCCACGCTGTGCGAACGACGCTGGGAGGTGACTTTACTCAGCATTATTCCAATGCTTACTTGTTTTATTCAAAAGCACCTCAAGTAGCGCATTAGCTGATAGCTGATACGCGACACGCTGATAGCTGATACGCGACACGCTGATAGCTGAATACTCACTCAATAATGCTATAGCATTAATTGTATTATCAATAGTATTTGAATTTAGGGTGTATTAAAATAGTTGATAATCTCCCTAGGAGCCAGGGTAAATCTACTAAACCTAAACACGACTTAGAAATAAATAACAACTAATCTATATGGTCTGGTCAGAGCAACAGCTGTTACATGGTGGTAAATACAAGATCGAGAAAATTCTTGGACGTGGAGCGTTTGGAATTACCTACAAAGCAGTCCATCAGTTACTCAATCAAGATGTTGTAATTAAAACACCACACGAAAGCCTGAGATTGGCTCCAGACTACCCCAACTATGGAGAACAATTTATCAAGCAAGGACAACTGCTGGCTCAACTGTCTGCTGACCTTGAATCCCTGGTCCAGGTCAGAGACTTGTTTCAAGAAGGAGATACCTACTGCCTAGTGATGGATTTTATTTCCGGGGAAAGTTTGTGGAAGTTGGTACAACGCACAGGACCATTACCTGAAACTGATGCAGTAGCCTACATCACTCAAATTGGGTCAGCCTTGAATCTAATCCATGGAGTAGGGCTAGTGCATTTAGATATCAGCCCTCATAATATCGTGGTCAGTAACAGTGGCAAAGCCGTGTTGATTGACTTTGGCATTCCTGGGGATATACTCCGAGATAGTAATGTGTCCAGCCATATTGACAATAAACCATTTCGACCCTACGAGCTATACTACCAAGGCAGTCGTCACGCCAAGGTAGATGTCTACTCTCTAGCGGCTTCGATGTACCATGCCGTAACTGGTCTAAGTCCTACCGAGTCAATTTACCGCAAGTATGACGGTGAAGAGCTGGTGCCACCAAACCAACTGGTTCCTAGTATTAGCGATCGCTTAAATCAAGTAATTCTCCAAGGCATGGCCTTAGAGCCAAAAGACCGTCCTCAGTCAGTCCACGAATGGTTACAGCCCGTGACTGAAAACGATTATTTCATCTCTTTGAGTGAAGCTGATGACCTTAGTTCTGATGTAGGAGTAGATTACCGCCCATTACGGGATTTACTAATCCGTAGAAAGTGGCAAGAGGCAGATCAAGAAACTCTCGCCGTTATGCTCAAAGCAGCAGGACGAGAAGAAGAAGGCTGGCTTGACATCCCAGATATCAACACCTTTCCTTGTACAGACCTCTGTACTCTCAACAGCCTCTGGGTAAAGTACAGCCATGGGCGCTTTGGCTTTAGTGTACAGAAGCGAATCTGGCAGAGCATAGTCACCGAGAGTGTGCAGGTAACTCCTGGTGCCGATTATGACTATGAAACTTACTGTCGCTTTGGCGATCAACTTGGATGGCACACCAACGAAAAGTGGCTAGATTACGTTGACCTCCCCTTCACCCTCAATGCTCCCCAGGGGCATCTACCAGTCAGCTATGTCGGATTCTTTTCCGGTTGGGCATACTTTGCCTTTTTCATGGGTGGCGTATCTCTCTTCTCTCGCCTTGAGATATGTAGTATTTAGCAGTGTTTATAGCAGTTTGTAATTCGGTCTGGGTGTTAGGGAATCGGGAATCGGGAATCGGGAATCGGGAATCGGGAGTAGGGAGTAGGGAATCGGGAAACAAGACTGTGTACCTGATTAGGCTAAAAACCGCTAAATAATATGTAGAGCAGTTATAAACCAATTTATAGCTGCTCTATATAACTATTGTTTGATTGATAATTTTTCTAAAAAAACATATACAGCAGTTTGCAATTCAATTAGGTACAAATTTCTAGGTTTTTAGGGAGCAGGGACTGAGGCCGTGGGCCACGCGGGGCGCGTTCGGAGCAGGGAGTAGGGAAGAGGGAAGAGGGAAAACAATCCTGTGTACCTGATAGTTATGCAAACCGCCGTAAAAAAATAATTTTTAATAATCTCTGATTAATTTACCCATAAATTTTAATTAATAAGTGGAGAAAATTAATCTAATTTCCACTTTTTTTATATTTCCTATTCTCGATTCCCGATTCTCGATTCCCGATTCCCGATTCCCGATTCCCTAATTCCTAAAACTCAACACAAAAATCCCTGAGGTTATTGTATGATATCAAGACAGTAAAAAGCATCAGCCATAATGACTATCGGGATTTGGGTACTAGGGGATCAACTTTGGACTCAACAATCAGCGCTAAACAGTTGTCAACAAAACCATCAAAATACGCCAGTAATTCTGATTGAATCCCTAAGCTACGTCCAACAAAGACGTTACCACCGCCAAAAACTCGTATTCATTTGGTCAGCCATGGGCCACTTTAAAACCAACTCGACTTAAGCAGCACAGAAGGATTTATTCGTCAAGTCCTGGGTTGGCGGGAATATATGCACGGCATTTATATCTATATGAACCCTGACTACTCCCAAAGCAATTGGTTCAACCACACCCAGCCCCTACCTGACTTTTACTGGCATGCCGAGAAAACAGACATGAACTGTTTACTCCAAATTTTGAGTCAGGTTGAACGAACCGGTTACGCCCATCACATTCAGCGACTGATGGTGTTGAGCAATTTTGCTCTAATTGTTGGAGTTTCCCCTCAATCGATCTTAGGTGCGCTTTCCGTTGGCGAATTAAATTCGCCACGGGTCGCACCTGAAGAATGGTTTCATGGAGCCTTTATTGATGCCTATGATTGGGTCATGCAAACCAATGTGATTGGTATGGGTCAGTTTGCCGATGGCGGCATCCTAGCATCCAAACCTTACGCTGCATCAGCTAATTACATCAATAAAATGAGCGACTACTGCAGCAGTTGTGCTTACAATCCTCGGAAACGCTCTGGGGAGGGAGCCTGTCCCTTTAATTTCCTCTACTGGGATTTTCTCTGCCGCCACCGTGACCAACTCAAGGCTCAAGGCCGCATGAGTTTAGTCTTGTCTCACATCGACAGAATCTCTGATCAAGACATACAACAAATTCGTGAAGAGGCTCTAAGGTGGCATAGCGACAATATACCCGAACATACCACATAATTATGTTATAAGCAATTAGTCAGTGGTTATATTTTTTTTCATTGTTTTTTCCTTAAGGACTCAACTGAAGAGTTTGCTAATCAGAGTTTGCTAATATAGCGCTCCTAAATGAATTGTGAGAATTTTTGATGCCATATTCCCTACTCCCTGTTCCGGTGATCCGCTGTTCCCTGTTCCGGTGATCCGCTGTTCCCTTTGCTATAGATCACAGGTCACAATCCACAATTGCCCCATCTGTCGTCACCAGTTTTCCACCGCCAACGAAACCGTAAGAATTCTTATCGTTTGTCCCAACTTTCCCCCACAGATTCCCCACTGTTTCCACACAGAGCTTCAACCTTTTCCACAGTTTTCCCATAGTTTTCCACAAGCCTCAACGGTGGCATTAGGTATTCCAGTTTTACTGGGGATTTTCCCGACTTAGTATTCCGCAGCAGTTAAGACCGCAGTTTATGTAAAGTTATGTAAAAAAAAAGCGCTTCAAACCCTGATTATTTCGTATACATTTCGGAATTTGAACAGGAGTTGTAATATTTCGCAGCATTGACAAACCCACCCCATTTCAGATGAAAATGGTGCGACCAACCTATAAAAAAATTTGCTCTAAGCTAACCTACGCCCACTAGCAGGGGTTAGCACGGACTACCCTAGGCTATTTGGGGATAGTTCTGAACTAAAGCAAGGGTGGCATCAAAATTCAGTGCTTCGGTGCTAGCTTGTCTTGGCTTTCTTTTGGCCAAGGCAGTTATCTGAAGTGCTTGAAATCAGGTGGCTTTTTC
>NZ_JAAHIE010000525.1:0-4894 GCF_010671945.1 Moorena sp. SIO4E2 | reverse complement strand
GTCGTTTTTGTTCCGGATACTGTCACAGGCGATAGAGCTTTGGTGCGCCTGATGCGGGTCAAACCTAACTATGCTACTGGTAAGTTACACCAACTGTTAGTGGAATCCCCTAATCGTGTTCGTTCCCGATGTATCGTGGCGGATAAGTGTGGTGGTTGTCAATGGCAGCATGTGAGCTGGGACTATCAGCAGTTGGCGAAGCAAAATCAGGTGATTCAAGCCCTCAAACGCATTGGTGGATTTAGCGAACCCACCGTAGCCCCAATCTTAACCACAGATTCTCCCTTGGGCTATCGCAACAAAGCGACCTATCCCCTTAAACGCTCAGCAACGGGTTCAGTTCAAGCGGGTTACTACCAAAAAGGTAGCCACCAGCTCATTAATCTTAATCAATGCCCCGTGCAAGACCAGCGCTTGAATCCCCTGCTAGGGGAAATTAAGCAGGATATTCAGCAATTGGGGTGGTCGATATACAACGAAAGCCGCCACCAAGGACGATTGCGTCACCTTTCGTTACAGATTGGACAACAGACTGGCGAGATGTTGCTGACCTTGGTCACAACGGATCTGAATTTAAAAGACTTGGATATCCAAGGGCAAACTTGGCTAAATCGTTATCCCCAACTGGTTGGTGTTTGTGTGAATCATAACCCCCACCGCAGTAATGTCATTTTTGGTTCCCAAACCTATTGTGTTGCAGGTCAGCCATACTTGAGGGAAAACTTTGCTGGTCTTGAGTTGCGGCTGCGACCAGATACGTTTTTCCAAGTTAATACTGAAGCGGCTGAGGTTTTGTTAAACCTAATCATTAAACAGCTAGCCCTGAAGGGGCATGAATGTGTAGTTGATGCTTACTGTGGCATTGGCACGTTTACTCTACCCCTTGCCCAACAGGTAAGCCAAGCTATCGGTATTGAAGTGCAAGCCGCATCAGTAGAGCAAGCTGAGCAAAATGCCTTGATCAATGGGATCACTAATGTGAAATTTCAGGCGGGATCAGTGGACCAGTTACTCCCCCAGTTGACTATAGCGCCAGATATTATCTTACTTGACCCACCCCGTAAGGGATGTTCTCCAGCAGTTATTGACATCCTCAGGCAAGTGGCACCAAAACGGATCGTTTATATTAGCTGTAACCCAGCTACCTTAGCACGAGACCTCAAACTCCTTTGCCTCAACGGTGACTACCAGTTAACCCACATCCAACCTGCTGACTTCTTTCCTCAAACCTCTCATGTTGAATGTGCTGCTTTTCTCGAGCACTGATATTGGCGTTGCCCAATTGTGGAACACCCAAGCATCATCCCTGATTGGTGATGGGCAATTGGTGATGGGGAATTGGTAGCTTACCCAACGGTGGCACGGGCATCTAAATAGTTTCTTTATGTATAGTCTTTATGTATAGTCTCAATTATCTACATCAATTATTTACCTATTTCACTGGTATTTCATGAGGAAACTACCCAGAAGGGTCTGGTCTGAGCGAAAATTTTCTGATACTATAGACGTAGGGAATCAGAAATACACTAAGGTTAGGGAAGATGAGTAACGCTAAATGGCTATTATAGCGCTGTTTAGGCATTTTTTCCATTGAGCTGATAGGTAAAGCAGCGACATTAGTGAAAAACCTATTGAACTACCTATTGAACTAATTAACAGAATAATTAACCATAGAGAGGTTGTAGTTTAGCTATGCCAGCAGGAATCTTCATGTCTGAATATAGAAGCCAACCTCAAGAAATCGAGAGTTCCTAGTCAGGTGGTTGCTAAGCACGATTCAGCCGTGTTTAGCGTTAACCCGATCAAAATCAGGCATCTAGCCTCCTATTATATCAAGTCCACCAAAAAAAAGCTAGGGGTTTCTTGAGTGATTGCCACATCTTTGAGTCCGGCTGAGTGCGGTTGGGAAACGGTTAGCTTTGCTTCTACCCTTTACCTTTGCCCGATCCTCGATTTGCTTCTTGAACAAATTCCCAATAAATGGCAACCGGAACTCCGGCTGGGATTACAAGAAGCGTTAGTGAATGCAGCAAAGCACGGTAATAATTTAGACCCAAGTAAGACCGTAGAGGTTCAATTTTCAGTAGTCAATGGTGAATATTGGTGGGTAATTTCAGATGAAGGGTCTGGTTTTACCCATGGTGATGACCAAGAGAGTCCCGAGGTTAGCCTACCCTGCGATGAATCAGAAAGCGGTAGAGGCATGAGCCTGCTTCACCAAATTTTCGATAAAGTCCTCTGGAACAACCAGGGAACAGAAATTAGGCTTTGTAAACAAGTGAAGCATCCCTCTAAGCGCCCTCTATTTTCCTAAGCCCCTATTTCCCTAAGGGTGGCGTTTCCCATGAGTTGGACAAGGGGGAGCTGAAATAGAGCGGTCTAGCCATCCAGAGGCTTGGCGCAATCGTTCAAGGGCTTCTTCTGGATGATCATTGAGCAGAAATACCAAAGCAGCAGCAGCCTGCTCACTGGCTCGGGCGGAGCGATTAGACTTGAGGCGATGCCAATCATTGGGTCTGATCGCCAAACGTTCTGCTAAGGCTTGAGCCAATTCCAGAGTGCTAGGTTCCATCTTAGCATCAGTTTTGGTGAATTGGATGGATTCAGGCATTGTTTTTTGAGTGCTGAGTGGGGGAGTGTGTCAGTGCTTACCAACTCCCAACTATTTTAACCTAGGATTTAAGATTGTTATATGCCTCCAGAATCGTTTCATTCATCTTACCGTGATTCACGAAAAAATAGACAGGATCAACAAGATGTGAATGAGTTTGAAGAGGAATTGGCAGAAATAGAGCGATCGCTTAATACTCTCAAGACACGTTATACTCAGGTGCAGCGGGATCAGCGACAGCAAGCTCAACTCCAGGAGCGTCGAGAGCAAGTTAGGAAAGACTTGCGCAAGACTAAACGTAATAATACTAAAACTAATAATACTAATAGTAATCGACAAGCCCTAAAGGCTGAGTTAAGGCAAATTCAGGAACAACTGGAAGTCCTGGAGCTGAATTTAGAGAGTCAGTTGTTTTCTTGGCACAGTCTACAGGAACCGTTTTGGCATGGGGTGCGGTTTGGGGGATTGGGGTTGGTGATTGGTTGGATACTTAAGTCTTGTGTTAGTTAGTTAGTTGTTGACGGTTGTTCTTGTGTGCCTAAAGCCTAATTCCTAATCCTCGAATCGAATAATCCAATAACTCTATCGGATGCATTAAGGTAATGTCTTTTCCTTGCAGCCGCAAATGCTTCTTGATCTGTAACGAACACCCTGGATTTGGGGAAGCAATCAACTCTGCGCCAGTATTTAATAAATTATTAACCTTCTGCTGTCCCAGCTCATCGGCTACTTCCGGTTGCAGCATGTTGTAAACTCCAGCACTACCGCAACACAAGGCGGCATCCATCGGTTCCTTTAAGGTCACTCCTGGAATTTGCCGCAATAACTGTCTCGGTTGTACACTAATTTTCTGTCCATGTAATAGGTGACAAGCATCCTGATAGACAATAGTTAATGGCTCATCCCTAAGCGGTGAAAGGGTTGCAGTTAGTCCTACACTAGCTATAAACTCCTGGGCATCCCTGACCTTACCTGCAAATTCTTGAGCTTTTTGAGCATACTCGGGGTCATCTTCCAGGATGTGACCATACTCCTTCAAGGTATGACCACAGCCAGCAGCATTAATAATGATGGCATCAACTTCTGTGCCCTCAAAGCTATCTATCATCTGTCGTGCCAAGGCTTGAGCTTGGTCAGTTTGTCCTTGGTGTTCTGGCAAAGCGGCACAACAGCCCTGAGTTTTGGGAATCACCACTTCACAGCCATTGGCGGTTAACACCCGCACCGTTGCTTGATTCACTGAGGAGAAAAACAACCGTTGCACACAGCCAAGTATTACTCCTATCCGGTAACGCTTCTTGCCCACAGGGGGAATGACATCGGGTAAATTATCCCGAAAGGAATCTAGAGTAACCTTTGGTAGCATTGACTCCATGGCTGCTAAGCGAGGAGATAGCAGTTTGAGCCAATTCGTAGAGCGCACTAGTTTCTGCACGCCCAAGGTCTGGTACAGATACAAAGGAAACAATAATGAACGCAATCGCCCCGGATAGGGAAACAAGCTAAAGATTAGCTGTCTAAACAGCGAATCTGGAAAACTACGAGGCTGATTTCGTTGAACTTGATGACGAGTGGCGGAGATTAGTTTATCGTACTCAACCCCAGATGGACAAGTTGTCACACAAGCCAAACATCCTAAACAAGAATCGAAATGTTGTGTACTCCCCTCGGCCAGGGGAGCTTCCCCTTGACTAATTGCATTCATTAAATAGATCCGACCCCGAGGGGAATCCATCTCTTTCCCAAGCACCCGGTAACTTGGACAGGTGGAAAGACAAAAGCCACAATGAACGCAGGCATCAATCAATTCTTGCTTGGGCGGTTTTTGAGCATCAAAACCCTTTTGCTTATTCGTTGTTAGTTCTTGGATATTGGTCATTGTTTAAAGGTTGGAAGGTTGAAGGTTGAAGGTTGAAGGTTGAAGGTTGGAATGTTGAAGGTTGGAAGGTTGAAGGTTGAAGGTTGGAATGTTGAAGGTTGAAGGTTGGAAGGTTGAAGGTTGAAGCTTTAAGGTTGAATGGTAATTGGTTAAAGGCTAATTGGTAATTGATGATTGATATAGCGTTTATGATAGTTATATGATACTTTCAAGTTTTTTACCCCGACTCCCGACTCCCGACTCCCGACTCCCGACTCCCGACTCCCGACTCCCGACTCCCGACTCCCGACTCCCGACCCCCGACTCCCGACTCCCGTTCCCCTCCTGGGAGGGGTTAGGGGTGGGTGCCCTCTCCCGCGTCCAGATCTGAAGATCACACCACGCAACTCAACTCACTAAGCGAA
>NZ_JAAHIE010000524.1:0-4917 GCF_010671945.1 Moorena sp. SIO4E2 | reverse complement strand
TAATCTGACCAATTAGTAGGTGCTTGCAACACCATTTCTGTTGGAGCATGGATCTGTTGACATCCTAAATAGACATCCCTCAGATGAAACATGACTATTCCTCCTACATGGTCTAGGGGAAACCAGTTTAAGGAAATTTCTCTATCTGTAAAGTTGTTCATCTGGGCAGTGGCAGCACAACGACTTAACAAACTGCGATGGGTTTGCATTACAGCTTTGGGCATTCCCGTGCTGCCAGAAGTTAGCAGCAATATTGCTAAGTCTTCTGGTTGAGTGTGATGAAAATTACTATCTGCTTCGCTCTTTTGTAAAGCTTCTATGGTTTCTTGTTCCCAGTTTTCTAAGTTCGATTCTTGAGACCAGCGCTGAAGTTTTATTGCTAATTGACTGTCTGTCAGTACCAATGGCTTTCCTAACATTTGCCAGCTATTTTGGAGTTTGCTCAGGGTGGTGTTAGGTTGGTCATAACTACGAGCTATTGATATTGGTACTGGTATAAATCCCCCTAAAACACAACCCCAGAATGCGCTGATAAAATCTTGGTTTTCTTGAATTTGAAAAATTACTTTCTGTTGGGGTTTGAGGCCAATTTTTCTCAATCCTGCTAATATCTTTTGTGCATTTTTGAGTAGTTCCCCATAGGATTGAGTAGATTCGGAACCATCATAGTTGATGTATATTATTCCTTTTTCTGAATGCTGTTGGGCTGCTTTTTGTAATGCTTCTGCTAGGGTTTGTGGTGCATCTTCTGGTATTGTTAATTTACCACCATCACTGAAGGCAGGAACAACAGTTGTTTGGCTTTCTGATTGAGATGCTATTTCTACCTCAGAAGGAATTTTGGCTGTGGTTGTTGAGAACTCTACTGTGGGAGTTGTTTCAGGAATTAGGTCTAATAAATGAACGGGTGGAAGTGCTTTAGTTTGTTTGGATTGCACTACTACTGCTGCTTGTTCTATTTGTGGATGCGAATGCAGTTTTTCTTCCCAACGCTCTATTAACTGGGAGTCTATTACTTCTAGAGCGAACAGATCATTTTCATCTATTTTCCCCGATCCTGTTAGGGGTAATGCTGATACTTGTACATAAGCATCAGGTCGCTGATGATTTGATAATTGAGATTTGATCTGAGTTTGTATTGACTCGGTGGATATGGCTTTTGATACTTCTAGATAAGCTAGTAGCTGTTCCTCTCTTACTAATACATAACAGTCTTTTACTTCTGGATGGGTGCGCAAGGCAACTTCTACTTCTTGCAGGTTAATGCGGTTGCCTTTCACTTTTACTAGCCGCTCCACATTACCTCGCCATTCTAGGAAACCATCTCCTAAGCGACGTCCCCACTGTTGGGTTTTCTGTAGAAGACCGAGTTGGGGATGTTTGTATATGTCACCAGAGTTTGAAGAGCTATCGGATGCAGCAATGTAGATTTCTCCTTCTACACCAAGAGGAACCAGTTGTTTGTGATTATCTAGAATATAAATAGGTAAGTTATCTGACCAATCTAGGGGAATACAGGTGTTTTTGTCTGGGTTCTGACTAATTTCTAATAACTGTTGTTGCTCTGCTACAGTTAATAGTGGGAGTTGAGATATTTTCCGATCGGGGTTCTTGACTATAGCTTCTAACAACATTTGGAAATGACTTAACCAACGCTTGATAGTCACATCATCAAATAAATCCAAATTGTAGTTTAAATTCAACAAAAATTCATTCTCTATCTCAGTAATATCCAAGAAAAGATCGTAAGTTACAAACCGCTTATGAGTAGGTATCAAGCTAGTTTTCAACCCAAACATACTTGGCAAAGTATGGAATCGGTCTAGGTTAAATAATACCGATACCAAAACTGTTCTACTAAGATCTCTTTCAAGATTAAGCTTACTCACCAATTTGGCGTAGGGATAATCTTGATTTTGATAATCTTCTAACAAATTCCCCCTCATACTTATTAAAAATTCAGAGAAGCTACAAGAGTCATCAACACTACTCTTAATCGGCAATATATTAGCACAATAGCCAATCATATTTTTACTTCCTTCCAAAGCACGTCCACTTGTTGCAGTACCAATTACAATATCTGCATCATTCGTGAGTTTGCTTACTAAAATTTGATAAGTTGCTAAAAGAGTCATAAACAAGCTACAACCCTGCTGTTTACTAACCCTTTTTATTTGCTCGACCAGACTAAAATCCAATTTGAGAGTTTGTCTACCCCCCTTATAGCCCATTATTTGTGGACGTGGGCGATCGCTTGGTAAGTCTAAAACCGGAATCGAACCAGAAAATTTATCCAACCAGTAAGATTCGCTTGCAGCCATTTCTTCTGTCTGACTGATTTGGTTTTGCCACTCTACATATTCTCTGAATTGCATCGGTGGCTCTAGTTTGCAGATTTTCCCTTCACATTGGGCTGAATAAAAAGCAGCTATCTCTTTGAGAATGATTTCTATGGACAAACCATCATTAATAATATGATGAATTCTTAATACTAACCGATGTAATTTTTCTTCTAGTCTAAGGATATAAGCTTGCAATAGAGGTGCTTGACTCAGGTCGAAAGGTTTTTGAATCTCTTCCTCTAACCATTCAGTTATTTTAGATTCGCGACCGCTAGCTAATGAGTTTGAGAAATCAATCAAAGGAACCTTAATTTCTACTGAAGGCAAGACTTCCTGAAAATCCCCCTCAGAACATATTATTGTCCGTAGAGCTTCATGGCGTTCTACAATTTTTTGGATTGCTTGCTCCATTGCATTGATATTCAATATTCCCTCTAACTCAAGGCATACTTGATCGACATAAGCTTGTCTGCTATTCTCATCAACCTGGTCCAGAAACCAACATTGTTTTTGAGCTTCAGTCAGTGGAAAGGATACTAACAACCCATCTGTTTTCTGAAAGTCAATTTTGGGCAGTAACTGTAAAATTTCAGTTTTGTGTTGCTTTAATGTCGCTAATATTGAGTCGGTTGACTGGTCTTTGGGAGCATCGTATAATAATTGTCCATCTTCACTCCAAAGTTGCCAACCTTGATGATAAATATCTTGTAAAAATTCAACTAAGTTATTCATAATGCACCTCTCACACGCTCCGGTTGTTTGACATTAATTTGATAAATTTGCTGATTATTTTTCGGAAAAAAACCACCCTGACGCATTTCTGATATGCTTTCTTTTACAGCAGAAATAATATAATCAATATCTTGCTCTGTATGAGCTGTAGAAAGAAAACAAATTCTCCCTTCCCATATATAAAGACCTTTTTTTATTAGGTGATGAATCAGTATTTCCACCTCTATTGGTTGAAATATATAGCTCTCATTATCCGATGAAACAAACTGAAATATAGATGCAAAATATATCACCTTAACTGGTACATCTTCTTGTTTAAAGTAAGTATTTAGTGTTTCTACAAGCTTTGAAGTACCTTGATTGAGATTTTCTTGTAGTGATAGTCCTTCCCTTTGCAAATGCTCCAGCACTGCTTTTGCTGTAGCCATCGCTAAAGGATTTTTGTTGAAAGTACCACCAAAGAATGTCTGTAGTTTATGAGGATAGGAATCATCTCCATAGTGCCACTGGCCACCATCAAGGCCGTCCATATAGTCACCTTTACCAGCAATAATCCCTATTGGTACACCACCACCGACACACTTACCATAGGCAACAATGTCTGCTTCAATATCAAACCAAGCCTGCGCCCCTCCTGGATGAATACGAAAGCCAGTGATTACCTCATCAAAAATTAGAGCAATACCTGCTTGTTTAGTAAACTGTCTTAGTTCCTGAAGAAACTCTTTTGGTTGTAAACTTAGTCGGCGACTTTGTACTGGCTCTACCAAAACAGCAGCTAATTTATGGCCATTAGCTCTAATAATATCTAGAGATTCACTAGCACCATAATTTAGGACAATAACATCATCAACCATATTTTGCAATACCCCTGGAGATACGGGAACAGCTTGATGATTGTTGTCTAGATTAGTCGGCGCAACGGCTAAAACTCCATCTGAATGACCATGATAAGAGTTAGTAAACATCACAATCCGATCTCGACCTGTAGTCAGACGTGCTAAACGTACTGCTGTCATCATTGCTTCTGTACCGGAGTTACAGAATGCAACTCGCTCCATACCTGTGAGTTCTTGAATTAACTGTGCTACTTCCCCCACAAATTTTGCTTGCGGACCAACTTGTACCCCTTGATTTAACCAATTTTGGATAGCTTCAGTGATAAATTGTGGCTTATGACCAAACAGATGTACGCCAAACCCCAAGGAGATGTCTATATACTCATTGCCGTCAACATCCCACATCCTAGACCCATTAGCTGATTCTCCAACTATGGGATATCTCATCTCTTTTAGTTCCATTATCCATTTTGCTGTAGCTCTTTTATCAGCCAGTAATGGACGATAACGTTGGGCAGTTTCTTGAGATTTTTGAGTTTTCCTTGTGTAAGTAGTAATAAATTCATCTAAGTAGCTCTGTTGCTGTTTATTCAAAGCTGCTTTACGTTTGTTCAAGGCTACTTTCCTGGAAGTATTTGTCGCAGATATCTTTTCCTTGATTTTATTTGACTCTGCTTGAGCAATAATCACTGTTTCTTTAGATAAAGCTGTTGATCTTCCCCCAGTCTTAGGAACAGTGACAACTTCAGCAAAACCACTTTCACTCAGTAACTGCTCCCACTTGGATGAACTTAGCAAAGGTGAATCAGGGCGTAAGTCTAAATCATTGAATTTCTGCCATCCGCCTAATAACCCAAAGATTAAATCTAACCATCTTTGAGGAGCCGTCTTTTCCCACAAAACTAACATTCCCCCTGGTGCTAATAATTGCCGCACATGGGATAAAGTATCACTCATATAAGTAGTAGCTCGGAAGAGCGAGAGCCAATTTCGAACAAGGAGAG
>NZ_JAAHIE010000523.1:0-4930 GCF_010671945.1 Moorena sp. SIO4E2 | reverse complement strand
GCTTATCGTAAAGAGCCAATCTCAGGCTTCATCGTGATTATCGGAGCGGTGGATGCTGTCATTGGTGGTGTAGGCGGACGCTGGTCATTATTCAGTTTTGGACTGATGATGGTGGGAATAGCAGTGGCAGTCCGTTGGTGGCAAAGCCAAAGTCAGCAAACTGAACTGGCTGAGCAGCCTGTCGAGCGCTATCTTCCCCCCAGTTCTTCCCGTCCACCATTACCGATGTTGAGTGCTGTCAAGGGTCAATCACATCGAGGTCAACCTCGACGTCAACCACCTCGATAGGTCAAGTTGTTTTAAGATCAAACTGTTCATCCCTAAGGCAATAGGGGAAACAAAGGGGAGAGCATAGTTATCAGTGGTAAGTTACCAATTACCAATTACCAATGACCTTTTGACCAATTCACAGGAATGGCTCAAAATTGGTCAGGTAGCTAGTCATAGCGGGTTACCCGTTAAGACCATTCGCTATTACGAAGAGATTGGTCTGCTTACGCCAGTCACAACCCGCTCCCCTTCTGGCTATCGCCTGTTTACCAGGCAGGTGCTGAATCGACTGGCTTTTATAAAACGTGCCCAATCCCTAGGACTTAGCCTTAGTGAGATTCAAGACATCCTCAAAATCCATGACTTTGGTGAGTTACCTTGTGGAGCAGTTAAGCAGCATCTACTGCTCAAAATTGAGGGAATCACTGAACAAATAGAAGCATTGGAACTACTAAAGTCCGAGTTGTTGGGTATAATCTCCGGTTGGCAAGAACATCCCCCTGACGCGGTGAAAAGTAAGACGATTTGCCCTAACCTTGGCCAATAGGCCACGCTACGCGAACAACAACCATGAAAAAAATACCGTTGGCGATTTTGGGAACTGTGCTCGGGATCATGACAGTGGTCACCAGTACCACCTACGCTAGGGAATCAAGACTGGGGCTAATGGTTGCAGCTATACCGGAAATGGCTTCATCCCAGGCTCAATCTTGGAGAACTCCTCAATTAGTGCGTACTATTCAAGCCCATTCTACCGCTGTGGATGCTCTGTCATTTAGTCCTAGTGGGCGAGTGCTACTCAGTGGGGGGAGCAGGAGTGATGCCCATCTGAAATTATGGTGGCTGAAAACCGGTCGTGAAATTGATAGCCTGCGAGTACACCAAACCTCAGTGTCTGACATGGCTTTTAGTGCTGATGGGACAATTCTGGCTAGTGTCGGGGAGGATGGTGGGGTCAACTTGTGGCAATGGAATCAGCAAGACTACACAGGAGACTATACCCGTACTTTTCTAGGGCATAGAAGCAATTTGCTTTCCCTAGCTATGACCTCAGATAGTAAGGTGTTAGTGACTGGGGGATTGGATGGTATTCGGGTGTGGGACCTCAGAAACCAACGTCCCCTTTACACTCTGGCAAATTTTGATCATCCAACCTATTCCCTAGCGCTTCATCCCAAGGCCGAAACCTTGGTCAGTGGACTCAAAAATGGCACGATTAAAATTTGGAATCTGAACACAGGACAACCGCTTTACGTGATTCGAGCTCATCAAGGTATCACTAGTGCCCTAGCCTTTACCCCTAATGGTAGAACCCTAGTCAGCAGTGGTTATGACGGTAAGATTAGGGTCTGGGATACAAAGACTTGGCAGCTTAAGTATACCTTGGCCAAACATACTGGCAAAATTCGTGCGATCGCAATTAATCCAGTTAATGGCACAATTCTGGCTAGTGCTAGTCGTGATGGGGTTCGGTTGTGGAATTTGAACACTGGTAAGCAGATTGCTTGGTTGACTGGACATCAAGATTGGGTACAATCCGTTGCCTTTAGTCGGGATGGACGTTTACTGGCTACTGGGGGATTTGATCGGACGATAAACATTTGGCAGGCGAATACAACAGAGGTAGCAGTGACTCAGTAAGGGATTTGCTTGTCAAAACAATATCAATTACAGTAGCGTGGGCAAACTTCCATTATCTAGAATACTCAAAATAACTAAACTAGTTTTGCCCACCTTACAAGCTAAACAAGATCATGACAGATAAATCGAATAATCTTGCTATTATTCATTTCGATGGTGTCAGCAAAAGACGAACTAATCAGTCCGCCTGTGGTGCTATAATTCAGTATCAAGGTGAGGTTTATCCAGTGTCTCAATACGTAGGATTTACTACCCAAAACCAAACTGAGTATATGGGACTAATCCTTGGACTACAGAAGACTCTAAAGCTTGGAGCAAAACAAGCCAAAATCTATGGAGATTGCGAACTAGTAATTAACCAGCTCCATGGGGATTATATGGTTAAAAACAACAATTTGGTTAGCTTTCATACCCGAGCAAAAACCCTTCTTGATAAACTTGATTTCTACGAATTAATCTGGATTAACAAAACCCAAAACCTTGAAGCTGACCAGTTAGCTAATGACTGTATCGATTTGGAAAAGTCCTAGAAGTAAACGTAAGCATTCAGCTGACAGCTGTCAGCTGAATGCTTACCTCAGTTATCTTTTGATGCCTGCTCCTCTTGCAACAGTTGCTCTTTGGAATCTGCCCAGTAGGCAGCGTAAGTCCAAACTTCCTCGTTATCGTTTTCTTTGCTTTCTACTGACCATCGATAAATAGCTGATTTCGGCTCAACCCCAATTTCTATAAGCTTGGCACCCATATAGTACTCCATCTGGTTTTTGGTCATATACTTGACCCCAGTAGGCTCATTCTTTTTTACGGTTCGGGACATGAAAGCCTTGGTATGTTTTGCCATTTTGTTTCTGTTTTGGATTTGAATATTAAGAATTGCTGATGTCTTGCATCCGTTCTTGACTAATCTCTAGCAAGACTTAGACACAATTCTTAATATTCTAATGCTTGAAGCGAGAACAGAGTTAGGTAAAGTACCCTACTTCCGGTATTTTCGGGCTGCGCAACGGCTGAACACCTAGTGATGGGATGGGCTTGATTGTTGCCAGACTTTGCTGCTGCTGTACCATGGGATTGACCTTTGGTCACGCTATAGGCATTGCCGACGCTGCGCGTTCGCGTAGCGTGGCCTACGGCCAAACGCGATTGACCTTTGGTCACGCTTCGCGATCGCATTAGTCGCATTAGTATGAAAAAAAGGATGAAGGTCAGCAGTTGCATTCAGACCAGTCTACCAAAGGCACTGCCAACGGCAATTGTGGCTTATCATCCAGTGGCCAGATCCCTCAGTGTTGAGGAACTAATCAACCGCAATTTCCATCACGAGTGAGGTACACAGGATTTTTTTCTACTCCCCCCTCCCCGTGCCAGAAACCACTACTAACAAAACTTTTCCCCCTACTCCCTACTCCCTACTCCCTAAAACCAATGTATCTGGGAAAATTGAACCTTAAGCCTGTCTACTGGCTCTTAGGGCTAATCTTGGCAGTCATCCTCCTATGGGCACTACCCAAGCCCTGGCACGCAGCCAGTTTATCTACTGACCCGAAAGTATTACATGTCCTCAATCGCGTTAGTTTTGGTCCTCGCCCTGGGGACATCGAACGGGTAAAATCCATGGGGGTTGATGCTTATATTAAGTCCCAACTTTCCCCAGAATCTATCCCTGAACCGCCACAACTGAGGAAACAACTCAATAATTTAGAAACCCTGGAACTGAATCCAGTGGAGGTATGGAAAGGCTATGCACCACCACAAGGTAAAAAGAAACGGCAGCTGAGTCAGCAAGAACGCAAGCAGGCTCAAAAGCAATCGCAAATACCTAGGCAGCAGGGATTGGAAGCCCGTTTAATCAGAGCGATCGCTAGCCCTCAACAGCTTCAGGAAGTAATGGTAGACTTCTGGTTCAACCACTTCAATGTTTTTGATAGCAAGGGATTGAATCGGATCTGGGTTAGTTCCTTTGAACAAGATGCCATTAGACCCCATGCCCTTGGTCGTTTTCGGGATTTGTTAGGTGCTACAGCTCACCATCCCGCCATGCTTTTCTATTTAGACAATCACCAAAACACTGCACCAGGAAGTCCAGGAGCTCGTGGTCGATACAAAGGGCTTAATGAAAACTATGCTCGGGAACTGATGGAACTCCACACCCTAGGAGTAGATGGTGGCTACACCCAAGAGGATGTAATTACCTTAGCGCGGATCTTGACTGGCTGGACTACTGACCGTGAGGGTAAACACGGTGACAGTAGGGGATTTTATTTCCAAACTAAGCGCCATGATTACAGTGATAAGGTTTTGCTGGGTACACCGATTCCAGGTAGTGGCAGCCTAGAAGGAGAGCAAGCCCTAGACCTTCTGGCTCGTCATCCCTCCACCGCCCATTACATTAGCTATAAATTAGCCCAGTACTTTGTAGCTGATCAGCCACCAGCAAAGCTAGTAGACACTCTCGCCCAACGCTTTTTGAAGACCGATGGGGATATTCGTAAGGTTCTAGAAACCCTATTTCAAAGCCCTGAATTTTGGGACACTCAGTATTACAACAGTAAATTTAAATCCCCCTATCACTACATCATCTCAGCAGTGCGAGCTACAGGCAGTAAAAAGCCCAAATGGAAAACCCTCTCTGGTATTATCCGTCAGCTAGGAATGCCCATCTACGGCTGCCCAACTCCCAATGGTTACAAAAACACTGAGAAGGCTTGGCTCAGTCCAGATGGGATGATTCGCCGGGTCAGCTTTGCCACTGCATTAGCCAATGGTAATTTCGAGCAGCGTCAACCTAAAGAAAAGCGTAAACCTGTAGATGCTGTCCAACTCAGGAAAACCCTAGCCAATCACTTTTCTGACCAAACCAAAGAAGTCATCGACAGTAGTCCCGCTAAGCTACGAGCCGCCTTGATTTTAGGCAGTCCAGAAATGATGTATCGGTAGTATCTTAGGGAACAGGGAATAGGGAATAGGGAACAGGGAATAGGGAATAGGGAATAGGGAGTAGGGAGTAGGGAGTAGGGAA
>NZ_JAAHIE010000522.1:0-4931 GCF_010671945.1 Moorena sp. SIO4E2 | reverse complement strand
CAGAGTACGTTCTAAGTGAATGCCATCATTAATCCCAGGACACACCACTACCTGGGCATGAATTTGCAGCCGTCGCTCCTGAAACCACCTTAACTGCTCTAAAATTTGCCCAGCCCGAGGATTTTTCAGTAACCGTATGCGCACATCCGGTTCAGTAGCATGAACCGAAACATAAAGAGGAGATAGACGCATCCGTTCGATCCGATCCCACTCGGTTTGAGTCAGATTGGTCAGAGTTAAGTAAGACCCATAGAGAAAACTAAGCCGATAGTCATCATCTTTGAAATAAAGGCTTTGGCGCTTACCTGGTGGTTGTTGGTCGATAAAGCAAAATGGGCAACGATTATTGCACTGAATCAAACCATCAAATAACGCTGTCTCGAATTCCAGCCCTAAATCGTCATCATAGTCTTTCTCAATTTCGATCACATGAGTCTTACCCGCCCCATCCAGCACTTCCAGTTCTAAAATTTCATCCGCACACAGGAATTGATAATCAATCAAATCACGGGGATGGCTACCATTAATCGCAACAATAGAATCCCCTGGTTCAAATCCAATCTCAGCGGCAATGGAGTTGGGAAGAACCTTAGTGATTAATACTGGACGAATCGAGCTTTGACTCATTGATAGCAGTTTTCAATTGGGTGAGGCACAAAGTCCTAGGTTTTAGGGAGCAGGGAGCAGGGAGTAGGGAGCAGGCAAGAGGCAAGAGGCAATAGGCAACAGACAACAGGCAAGAGGCAAGAGGCAAGAGTGAAAAAATTCTATCTACCTAATAGTTATGAAAAACGTTGTATTATATAGCGTTTATAGGATTTATGAGGTATGCTTCTCAACCTCAAAGTCCCCCTTGATAAGGGGGATTTAGGGGGATCCCTTTGTACCTCATGGCATAGAGAATTGCTATATCCAAAATATATATCCAAATCTACCATAGTTGAAGGGATAATTCTCCCCATCTCCCCATCTCCCCATCTCCCTATCTTCCCACACTTCCGACACTTGCGGACGCTAACTATTTTGTAACAGCCCAGTTATGATACCACCTAAAATTACTAACCCAAACAATAACCGATACCAGACAAATATCCAGACACCTTTTTTCTTGAGATAGTTAATCATCCATGCGATCGCTACGTAGGAAAATGCTGCTGATGAAATCACCCCTACAATCAGTGACATTGCGCCAGCATCCCCGATGCCATCTTTGAGCAAACCGACTAACTCCACTAAACCAGCTAAGGTAATCGCTGGGATGCCCAACAAAAAGGAAAACCTTGCTGCGGTTGCTGGTTCCAAACCCATGAATAAACCAGCAGTCAGAGTTGAGCCAGACCGGGAGACACCAGGCATTAAAGCCAACGCCTGAGCCAAGCCCATCCCGATCCCATCTTTAAGACCTAAATCCTCAAAGTTACGCTTACGCTTACCCACCACTTCAGAAACACCCATCAACAAACCCATCACAATCGAGACATAGGCGATTGACATGGTACTCCGTATCGGAGAATTGTCATAATCAGGGATAAAGATTTTAATCAGCAGTCCAAAGAAGACAATGGGTAGGGTTCCCAACGCAATTCCCAGTGCCATCTGGAAGTCTTGGGATTGGTAATCGGATGTACGGATAGCTTTGAATGCGCCAGTAGTGACTTTACTCAAGTCTCCCCAGAAGTACCACACCACCGCCGCAATCGAGCCTAGTTGAATCACAGCCGTAAACGCAACCCCTGGATCACCCCAGCCTAAGGCCACAGGTACCACTTTTAAATGAGCGGTACTACTGATGGGCAGGAATTCCGTAAACCCCTGTACAAAACCCAGCACCACCGCCTGAAAAATAGTCATGTGAGGCGTAGTAATTGTGGCAGTGGTACTGGTTGAGGATAAGACATCTGGGGCAGGAGTTGTGGCGAGAACCTTCAAGGGGAAGGTAAGGCAGGCGCTAAGGACAGCAATGATAGAAAAATTGATAAATTGACGTTTTGATAAGACCATTCTTTCCCCTATTGAGGTTGCTGTAGCTGAATCAGCCAGCCTGAATTCAATCGGTATTCTGGCATAAGTTACCAATAATCGCCAAGGGAATCTGGATGCTTAGCAAACTCTTTATCTTATCCCAATTCCATTCCATCTTGATCTTTAATCCTTAAACCTTAATATTTCATCCTTTTTGGGAATCGGGAATCGGGAATCGGGAATCGGGAATCGGGAATCGGGAATTGGGAATTGGGAGTCGGGAGTCGGGAATCGGAACCCACCCCTAACCCCTCCCAGGAGGGGAACGGGAATCGGGAATCGGGAATCGGGAATCGGGAATCGGGAATCGGGAAAAAGTCTAGCAATAGCCATGGCCCTGACCGTAGGGCATCACCAATGGCTAAGCAAATCTTAATTTTCCATAAATTTTTGAGTTCACCCCGTCAGACCTATTGCCTCTTGCCTATTGCCTCTTGCCTATTGCCTCTTGCCTCTTGCCTATTGCCTCTTGCCTATTGCCTATTGCCTATTGCCTCTTGCCTCTTGCCTTGCGCGTAGCGCTATAACTGCTATATTTCAACCCTTGCCATAAACCACCACATTCAAGTACTCTTACCAATATGCCCCCTGGGGGGATATTGGTAATGATATATTAAGTTGAATAAAGATAATTAAAGATAAATAACAAAATTTTGTTGAAAAATACTTGGTTTTCTGGTATATCCCCAAGGAATTCTAATAATTTAGGGCAACTACTTCTATCGATACCCCCTAGGGGAGTGAGTAATCCTCAAGGATGGCTATTATTTGCTGCCGCCTCCTTCCTGGTTTCTGTGCCAGTGTTCTTCCAAGCTCCCCTAGTGCGCCTTTTCCCACTGTTGAGTTTAGTCATCACCCTGGCTTGGGTGTGGCTAGGGATAAAACTGCTCCAACGTCCATCAACCCAAGTCTGGGGTGACTTGCTGTTGGGATTTAGCTGGAGTTGGCTGGCTGGTTCACTATATTGGGGTTGGTTGCGGACTGAACCTCTACTGCATTTACCGGTAGAGGCAATTGGTCTACCATTCGCTCTGTGGGGATTGTGGCGGGGTTGGGGAAAGGTAGGAAATCTGTTTTACTTGGGTTCGTTATTCGGTACAGCCATGACCGACATCTATTTCTACTTGACGAATCTAATTCCCTACTGGCGTCAGGTGATGGTAGTAGAGCCAGTCCTGGCAAAACCAGTCTTTCAAAATGCGATCGCACAAGTCCAAACTCCTTGGGGAATTAGCTGGGCAGTGCTTTTGGTTGCTACGCTAGGAATAGTTGGTCTTTGGTCATTGACAAAAGAACAGCCCCATTGGTGGACGTTTAGTGGAGCCGTTTTGAGTACAATCGTGGTAGATAGTCTTTTTTGGTTGGCAGCTAACCTAGCATGATGACTCCAGACACTGACCCTAAAAGGTACAGTGTGGGCTTCTTCGGAAGCCTTATTCATTTATTTATATATAGATATTTATATATATATATAAATATTAGGTAAGTTTTGACCATTGTCATTGTGATGGTTATTCCGAAATGACTCCATCATCCTGTGAATGTATCTACTAGGGTCAGCTTCTGAGTCTTGCTGGGTTTTTGACAGCAGCATACTCAAGCTCGATTAGCAGTAACTAGTCAGTAACTTATTGCTGCTATTGTTTCTCCAACTTCTGCGCTATCCTTCCCTGATCAGGGGAAATCTTGGAAAATTGATGCAATGATCAACCTCTCCGTTAACCCTGTTGTTGCTCCTATATCTGTGGTGACTTTGCGATCCACCCCTTACCTACTTATGCCTACCGACTCTGACGATCAGTATATGCCATTAGTTGGTAGTAATTGCTGGACCGTCGGTCGTAGTTATGATAACAATTTTGTACTTTCAGATCGCTGGATTTCCAGAAACCATGCGATGTTGCAGTGTACCGAAAACGGTGATTTCTATCTTATTGATTTAGGCAGCCGTAACGGTACATTTGTCAATGGACGCAGAGTCAGTATTCCGGTGACCTTGCGCAATGGCGATCATCTTACCTTTGGTCAGACAGAATTGGAGTTTTATTGCCCACCCAAGGCTCATAAAACTGAACCATCCGAACCTATACATAAAGATACCCAAACGTCAATATTGCACGTGCGCCGCCTGATTTCTGTGATGGTGGTGGACATCCGAAACTTTACCGTACTCACCCACCAGTTAGATGAAACCACCCTCTCAGTGGCAATTGGTAGTTGGTTCCGGGAGTCTGGAGAAATTCTGAAAAGGTGTGGCAGTTGGGTAGATAAATACATCGGTGACGCGATTATGGCGATTTGGTTTCATGGCTCTCAAGGGGTCAGTGATCAAGAAGCCATGAGTATTTTGCAAGCAGTCAATGACCTCAACAAAATGACTACCAATCTCTCTAAGGAATATCCTCTGCCCTTCCCACTGCGAATTGGTACTGGAATCAACACCGGTTATGCTATTGTTGGTAACACCACTGGTAGTGGCGATCGCCCAGAATACACTGCTGTTGGGGATACTGTAATTGCCGCTTTTCGCCTCGAATCTGCCACCAAGGAACTTGGTCTAGATATTGCCCTAGGGGAGGATACATACCGTTACGTTTCTAAAATCGGAAAGTCTGAGCTTAACTTCAAGCAACACACTGTAAATCTCAAAGGTTATGATAATTCCACTATTACCTACGCTGGAACCTATGGAGATTTAGATAATTTCTTGCGAGTTAACTCTACTATACCAATTGTTGAATAAGCTTTAGGAAAAAGTATCACTCATTTTGGTAAAGGTTAGTAGAATTTAGAATTTAGAATTTAGAATTTAGAATTTAGAATTTAGAATTTAGAATTTAGAATTTAGAATTTAGAATTTAGAATTTAGAATTTAGAATTTAGAATTTAGAATTTAGAATTTAGAATTT
>NZ_JAAHIE010000521.1:0-4938 GCF_010671945.1 Moorena sp. SIO4E2 | reverse complement strand
GTCAATCTTCAAGCAGTAGCACTAAAGCCTAATGCTAGAGTGCCGGAACTTTGGGTGCAAGACGCTAATACCAACAAATCCGATGTCTATCCCCTGGTTGGGGACCGTTACGTACTGGGGCGCAGTTCCAAATCCTGTGACATAATCGTTCGCAACCCAGTAGTCAGTCAAGTTCATCTCTCCCTAGAACGGTATGGTAGACGTGGCCGTAGGTTTATCATAAAAGACCAAAACTCTACCAATGGTATCTATCGTGGCAGACGCCGACTTTCTTCCTTGCTTCTGTATCACGGAGACACCCTGACCATCGGCCCACCAGAACTCGCTGCATCAGTTCAGCTACAGTACGTCTATCCTCCCCCCTGGTATATCCAAGGAATTCGTTACTTTCTCTATGGCATCGGTGGGATAATTGCCTTAGTGGTATTACTGATTGGATTTGAAACCCTGAAAGCACCATCAGTCAGACCATTGCCCGAGGGAGTCACAGGCCCTGTGATTGTTTACTCTCGTGACCAAATTCCCCTACGGCAACCCCGGACCGATGCTCACCGAGAACTTAGGAGGTTATCGGATTTTTCCCCATATTTGCCGAAAGCAGTGATAGCTTCAGAAGACAGCCGCTTTTACTGGCACTTCGGAGTAGACCCCTATGGGATTATGCGAGCTGTGGTGCGGAATCTTCAAGGGGGAGGTATTCGCGAAGGTGCTAGTACGATCACTCAGCAGGTAGCAAGAAGCCTATTTCCCGAGTATGTCGGTCGAGCCAATACCGCAGACCGGAAAGTGCGGGAAGCAATTATTGCCCTAAAGTTAGAGACAGTTTACAGTAAGGACGCGATCTTAAAGGCTTACTTAAACCGAGTTTACTTAGGTATAGAAGCATTTGGTTTTGAAGATGCTGCTCAGTTTTACTTCGACAAATCAGCAGCTAATGTGAATATCCAAGAAGCCGCTACTTTGGTAGCAAGTTTGCCAGCACCCAATAGCTATAACCCAATCCAAAATTATGATACCTCATTACAATTACGGAATCGGGTGATTGACCGGATGCACGCTTTGGGAATGATTGGTCGAGAGGAAGCCAATCGAGCTAGGCGATCGCGGATTGAAGTTAGCCCCAAAGCCCGAGAAATGCTTTCTAGCACCAAGGCACCCTATTTCTATAACTACGTTTTCCAGCAATTGAGGAGGTTACTGGGCAAAGAGTTGGCTAAGGAAGGTAATTTTATTGTAGAAACTACTGTAGATACTGAGTCTCAGGCCAAAGCTGAAGCTGCTCTACGGGACTATGTCAAGAACACTGGTAGCCGCTTAGGATTTTCCCAGGGAGCGATCGCAAGCCTGAATACCAGTAATGGCGAGATTCTAGCCATGGTTGGAGGAGCCGATTACCAAAAAAGCCAGTTTAATCGCGTTATCCAAGCCAAGCGTCAACCAGGCTCAACCTTTAAACTCTTTGCCTATGCTGCTGCCTTAGAAAAAGGTATTTCACCAACCGAAACCTACTCCTGCTCTGGGATTAAACGGATCAGACGTTGTGAGCGGTCTGGAGATGCTACTGAAATTGATATGTATGCTGGTTTGGCTCAATCGGAAAATGCGGTAGCGATCAGAGTCGCTCAAGATGCTGGTTTAGATAGAGTAGTACGGATGGCGCAACGGTTGGGTATTAGCTCAAAACTGGATCCTGTGTTTGGTTTAGCCTTAGGTCAAAGTGAAGTTAGTCTATTGGAAATGACTGGAGCCTATGGTGCGATCGCAAATCAAGGGATGTGGTATCGTCCCCATGGTATTGTCAGAATTCTCGACAGTAGTGATTGCACCGATAACCAAGACTACCAAACCTGTCGAGTAATCTACAACTTCGCTGATCAGCCAAATATCAGCAAGCAAGCGGTTTCACCAGCCGTAGCCAACACCATGACAGAAATGCTTCAGGGTGTAGTAACCAGTGGCACCGGTCGCAGTGCCCGGATTGGTCAAGGAGAAGGGGGAAAAACCGGTACTACTGATAAAAATGTAGACTTGTGGTTTATCGGTTTTATTCCCAAGCATCAGATCGTTACAGGGATTTGGTTCGGCAATGATAATAATTCTCCTACTAGTGGCAGTAGTAGCCAAGCTGCCCAGTTGTGGGGTAAATATATGGCTCAGGTGGTACCGAAAGAGAGTTGATACCGATACTTTTTAGCTACCAAAGTCTACCAATATCGACCCCTTTTCGAGGTTGAAAGTTATCGCTATCTTGACACTCCCTGGTCATTAGACGCGGGGATTCCTAGATCGACGAACCACCGTAAACCGACGTGTCCTCGGGAAGAGGCAGTACTTAACCAAGAATCCGTAGTAACCTACCAAATTCCCAGTCAATTCACGACAGACCTAGAGGGCAGTTCTCCTTAGGCGTTTGGGTACTTACTTGAGAGTGCCTTAAAAACTGTTTTCCTCCCTTTTACCATGTTCCGGTGTGCCCCACCGTACATTGAGGTACGACCCAAGGGAGATTTACTTGCCCTAGGAGGCGCGCACCGTGTTTTTTCAAAAGTGTTTTTTCTAGGTTCACACGCCAATTGTTGGTTGACGATTGGGTTTTTAAAGAGGACTTTCCCTACCCTCTGAGCATTACTACTTTATAGGCGGTCAGACATGGTTTCCTTCCAGCTGTCTATCACGGTTTTTCAGCCTGTACTCTATACTTAATTATACATGAATTGCGACGACGATACCGGAATTCCAGAAATATTTTTTCGCGGTGGCTAAAGCCACTATATAATAGTTAAATTTCCTAGACCTGACTGGTGACATGTTAGCAGTTTCACTAATTACCATTATCTTGCCGATAAATAAGATTAGGTTGATGGCCAGTTTCATAGTATTTTAGGGACAAGCCTATTTTGAGAGAGTCAACGTCTTTTTTGTCAGCTTTGTTATGAAACAGCTCCTCAACCAACTACAAAACCAACACAAATACATAAAATCCCTAATTATCCCTGTTTTAGCTATCCTGTTAGCAAGCGGAATAATTGCAGCACCAGCCAATGCCATCAATCTCTATCAAATGCCTAACATTAGCGCTGGAGAACCGACTTGGGTAATTGACAAGTCAGAAGTTCTCTCTCGCTTTACAGAAGGCAAGTTGACTCAATCCTTAGAGGATTTAGCGAAAGCAACGGGCAATCAAGTTAGACTTGTCACTGTCCATGGCCTAGATTATGGTGAAACAGCAGCAACCTTTGCCCAAGGGTTGTTTGAAAAATGGTATACTACTCCAGAGGAGCAAGCTAATCAAACCTTGATAGTGCTGAATACTGTGACCAATAACAGTGCTATCGTTACTGGCAATGCCGTTAAGGAAATTATGTCCGATGACATTGCTGAAAGTGTGGCTTCTGAAACCCTAAAGGTGCCGCTGCGGGATGGTAACAAGTATAATCAGGGTTTCTTAGATGTAAGCGATCGCATAGTAGCTGTTTTATCTGGCGAACCTGATCCTGGTCCTCCTGTAGTTGAAGAAGAAATCAACATTGCTGGCAACTTTAAGAGTGCAGAAGAAACTAAAAACAGCAATGCTACCCTTTGGGTTGTGGTGATATTGGTTGTTGCTACAGTTATCCCGATGGTTACCTACTTTTTCTACCAAGGTTTTTCTTGACACTCCCCGGTCTAAAGACGCGGGGATTCTTCACTCAACGATCCGACTTGCTGAACCTTGCCGGAGCCAAGAACAGTAGAGGCCAAATCTCCTGAAGCGTTGGGGTCTAAGACCCAGGTTCCGGTGTGCCCCACCGTACCTAAGGCTCTATTAAGAATGTTGATTGCGGCATTATGGTCTCTGTCTAATTTGCAACCACATTTGCACACGTGAGTTCTAGTTGACAGGGACTTTTTCACCGTTTCGCCGCATTCAGAGCAGTTCTGACTAGTATAGGCGGGATTCACTGCTACAGTGACTCGGCCAAACTTAGTTCCAAAATACTCCAACCATTTCCTGAATTGATACCAACCAGCATCATTAATAGACTTAGCTAGACAATGATTCTTGACCAAATTTTTGACTCTTAAGTCTTCGTAGGCGACCAGGTCGTTAGACCGGATTACGCAACGTGCCGGAGACGAAACCTTAGAAGAGTGCAGCCTTACAACAAAACCTGCCACCTTTGATGCATAGCCTATCAACTATAAAGGCTGCACTCTTCTTGCGGTAACTTCTAACCAGTCTCTTGGCGTGTTCTTCACGTTGCCTACTTATGTTAAGATGATGCCTGCCTAGTCTATTAATAGCTTTTCTGCGATTGGATGAGCCTTTCTTTTTGCGAGAAACTCGACGTTGATAAAACTTTAGACGCTTTTCTCCAGCCCTGTAAAATCTAGGATTAGGCTCAGCGTTTCCATCAGAGTCAGTATAGAACTCTTTTAGACCTACATCTAATCCTATGGTTCTTTTGGAGGGGGTTAATTCCTCTTTTACCTCAACTGCAACACAGAATTGTACATAGTAGCCATCAGCTCTTTTTACGATGCGAACCCGTTTAATTTGCTTCAAATCAAAGCGCCACAAGTCCCATGTCCCTTTGAGCTTCAGCTTACCTATGCCTTTTTTGTCCCTGAAAGTTATAGCTTTTTTGTTAGGTGAAAGCTTCCATCCAGATTGTTTGTACTCAACAGAGCGACAGTGCTTTTGGAATCTGGGGAAACCTTTCTTTCCTAGCACCTTCTTTTTGCAGTTGTCATAAAATCGGACAATCGATGACCATGCACGCTCAGACGCTGCTTGTCGTGCTGTTGAATTCAATTCATTAGCGAAAGGGAACTGTTTAGCTAGTATCTTGCAGTATTTACTAAGATCATATTTTCCAGTCCCTTTATTGTCCATCCACAATCTAATGCAAGAATTACGAATAAACTTGACCGTCCGAATAGCCTCGTCTATTGCAG
>NZ_JAAHIE010000520.1:0-4962 GCF_010671945.1 Moorena sp. SIO4E2 | reverse complement strand
GTAGTGATGAGTTACGACTTTCCAGGAGTGGAGTTTATTGTAGAGAAGGGGCTAGATTCTTACTTGTATACGAATCAAAAGGGAATTTCTTCAGATCCAAATTATGTATAGGGTTCCTAGAATCACCTGTAGTGGTACACAAGTATTGATTTTAGTTTCCTTTACTTTGACCAAACCCTAGCCAAACCACAGCAATAATAGGCGATTTCTTACAAACTGACAAAAAAGTGTTAAATATAACAAAAAATGAAACTACTGTATTTTTTGGTTGTCCACCATCTTACTTAACAAAAGATTTTTTACAACACTGCAAAATAAACTAAAAGAATGTATTCAAAGTAGATTACTTGTTTTAAGTTCGATATTAAAGAATTACGGAGACAATGTTTTTTTATTTAAAAATAATGATTATACAAGCCCAGGTGCATATCTTTTGACAAGAGTGGTATTTGCACCTAATGTGTACAATGAATTTTTGGACAATACTGCGGAATGAAGACTTTCACCAAAATACTACTCACTCTTATTCCACACCATGAAGTTGTATATAGTCTAATATAACTGAGGACATGAAACCAAGACCAACTCCTATCCCTCCCAGTCCAGGTCAAGAATCTGTTTGGGATTATCCTCGCCCTGCCATTTGGGAAGATACAACTAAGCATATCCGAATCATTTTCAATGATATCGTTCTAGCTGAGACCAGACGAGCTAAACGAGTGCTGGAAACAAGCCATCCCCCCATATACTACATTCCCGCTGAAGACATTAAGTTGGAATATCTAATTGAAACACCACGTCAAACCTGGTGCGAGTGGAAAGGTAAGTGTTTATATTACAATGTTGTTGTGGGTGACAAACAAGTAGCTAATGCAGCTTGGCGTTATTTTAAGCCAACCCCTCATTTTACTGAAATTAGAGACTACTACGGTTTTTATCCTCGTCCAATGGATGCGTGCTATGTGGATGATGAGTTAGTTATACCCCAAGCTGGCAATCTTTATGGTGGCTGGATCACCAGTGATCTTGTTGGACCTTTCAAGGGAGAACCAGGAACAATGGGTTGGTAGATGGGTTAGTAGATTTGGTAGATAGTGGGTGATATTTGGGAGCAGTCGAGGGGGACGATTACTTGCCCCCCCTCCCAATTAAATGTGCTAGATCTAGACTTGCCCGTTTCTGTTGTAACCTGAAGAAATTTACAACAACCCAGCAAAATGTAGCGGTCCAGTACCACTAATCAACTCCAACAGTAAAGCAATAAACCCAATCATAGCCAGACGACCATTCCAAACTTCTGCTGCTGTAGTCATGCCCCACTCCCAGCGCTCTGGAGGGTAAATTTTGACTGTCTCTGGGGGACGAATTACCTCAGAGAGTTCACGGCTGGGTGATTCGAGAGCGTCAACTACCAAAGTTGTCAAAGACTCAATAAACAGGGGATGGGTATTGAGGGCTGGTACCCGCTCAAACTGCTTAATCCCTGATTCTTCTGCTATTTCTCGATACTCAATGTCAATTTCTTGCAGGGTTTCGATATGTTCCGAGACAAAACTAATCGGGACTACCAGCAAATCTTGAGTATTCTTAGCTCCGAGTTCTTGCAAGGCATCTTCGGTGTAGGGTTGGAGCCATTCTACCGGACCAACCCGACTTTGATAGGCCAGAGTATGGGGATTGGGGCGGTTGAGGGTTTTCATAATTAAGGCAGTGCAATCCTCAATTTCCTGCTGATAGGGGTCTCCAGCTTCTGTGACATAGCTGATCGGGACACCGTGAGCACTAAAGAAGATATGAACTTGATCAGGATTAGAAAACTTATCGAGTTCCTGAGCAATTAAATCAGCCATGGCTTGGAGGTATTGTGGCTGCTGGTACCAGGAGGGAATGACTGTGTGTTCAATCTTGCTCAGGTCTGGGTCTTCTGTCCACAGATTTTCTAGCAGACGGAAGCTAGAACCACTGGTGCTGATAGAAAATTGGGGATAAAGCGGTAGAATAACTAAGCGTTCGATGCCATCCGCTTTGATGGTTGCGATCGCTTCTTCAGTGAAAGGATGCCAGTAACGCATTCCTACATATACACTGACCTCTTGCCCTTTCGTTTGCAAATGTTCCTGGAGGGCTTGAGCCTGGGCGTCTGTAATCTTCCGTAGAGGGGAACCACCGCCAATTTGCTTGTAGTTCTCCTGGGATATCTTAGCACGCTTAGTCGAGATTAGCCAAGCCAGGGGTTTTTGCAGCCACGGAAAAGGCAGGCGAATGATTTCCGGGTCAGAAAACAGGTTGAATAGAAAGGGACGAACATCCTTTAACTGATCTGGCCCACCTAGATTAAGCAATAATACCCCAACACGACCCATAGTTAACACAGCTTCCCATAACTTTCATATTTGTTACTGATTTTAACAATATATTTTTTAACTTAAATTTGCAACAAGAAACACAGATCTTTACGAAGGAGTGAGTAGTGGCAACAGTTCTTAGAGCTTGGAGTTATCAGTACCAATGGCTGTATGATAGTATTTCCCGGATCGCGGCTTTGAGCGTGGGTGGAGAGAGACGATTCCGCCAGCTACCGTTACAGGGCTTAACAATTCATTCAGGAACCAAGGTGCTAGATCTCTGTTGCGGCAGTGGTCAGGCAACCCAGTTCTTGGTGGAATTGTCTGAGCATGTCACAGGTTTAGATATTTCGCCACTATCCCTAGAGCGAGCGCGGCGGAATGTTCCCCAGGCCAACTATGTAGAGGGTTTGGCTGAACAGATGCCATTTCCAGATGCTCAATTTGATATAGTTCACACCAGCGCCGCACTCCATGAAATGACCCCTGAGGTGTTGCAGCAGATTATTCAGGAAGTTTACCGGGTGCTTAAACCAGGAGGAGTATTTACCCTAGTGGATTTGCACAAGCCAACTAATGTTTTGTTTTGGCCAGGGTTAGCGGTATTTATGTGGTTGTTTGAAACCCAAACAGCTTGGCAATTACTGGAGACTGACTTGGTCAAAGGGCTTGAGGAAGTGGGGTTTAAGGTATGCGATCGCTCCTTGTACGCAGGTGGTAGTTTACAGGTGATTCAGGTTACGAAAGCGTAAAGGCCGACAGTAACTAAAAAACCTACCCGAAGGGAAGGCCAAGGGCGATCAACCTTCAACCTTCAACCTTCAACCTTCAACCTTCATTTTTAAACCTTCAACCTTCAACCTTCAACCTTCAACCTTCAACCTACCCTACACCTAACGCCAAAGGCGAACAACCAAATAACCTTCAACCATACAGACCACCTACATATTCCCCATAACCGTTGTAAAGTAGGGTGGGTCGTTTTTCCCAGGATAAGTTAGGACCGCTACTGATGAATTTTTCTGTAGCTTGTGACCATCTGGGGTGAGGCTTATTGGGGTTAACATTTGCCTCAAAGTCATATTCATAGGAATTGATGGTATTCCAGTAGGTAGCTGGCTGGTTAGCTAAAAACTCGACTTTGACTATGGATTTTGCTCCTTTAAAACCATATTTCCAGGGCACTACCATGCGAATAGGAGCACCATGCTGCTTGGGTAATAGATGACCATAAATACCAATAGCAAAAAATGCTAGTTCGTTAGCCATTTCCTCAACACGTAAACTTTCGGTATAAGGCCAAGGTAAGGAACCAAGGTGTATGCCTGGACCAATAGTAATTTTGCGGTCATAATAGGAGGTAAATCGCACAAATTTAGCCTCTGAAGTAGGTTCTACTGCTTTGATCAGCGCTTTCATGGGAAATCCGATCCAGGGTAGCACCATTGACCACGCCTCTACACAGCGGAAGCGATAGATCCGCTCTTCGATGGGAAATTTAGTTTGCAGATCATCTAGGTCATAGGTTTGGGGATTTTTGACTAATCCCGTCACCTCTAGCTTCCAGTCTTTGGTTGGTAAATTTTGGGCTGCTTGCCAGATCGATTTACTGCCGCCAAATTCATAAAAATTGTTGTACTGTCCAGCAAGATCCTGATCAGTGATGGGTCTGTCAACACTGGCAAAAGCTGGATTGGTTGCTAAGGATTTTAACTTAGGTTGATTTAGGGTTTCCGAAAGAGCTTTGTCTGAGGCAGAAGAGGAAGCTTGACAACCAAGAATTGAGAGCATTCCAGTGCCTAGGCTGGCACCAACTAAATTTTTGAGAAAGCGACGTCGGTTAGAATAAGCCGTTTCTGAGGTGACTTGTTGCTCTGGCAGTTCCCAGGACTTTGGTACACGAATGATGGTCATAAAGTAAGTGATATTGTTGACGGTGAGCTTTTAGCAGTCAGCCTCTGAGGCTCTGGAGCTTATTTAAGCATTCAGCAGTCAGCCGTTAGCCGTCAGCCAAACGCTAGTGCGTGGCCATAGGCCAAGGCTCACGCTACGGGAACAGCTTTCCGTAACAGACATTAAACGAATGCTTACCTGTTTTCTTGATGCAAAGCGCGAGTGGGGGAAACCCCCGCAGGTCGGCGCTGCATCGCTTATTCAAAAGCTGTTCCCTTAGCTTGTCGATAGCCCATAAGCTGATAGCCCATAAGCTGATAGCACCTCAAGTAGCTTGCGTGGCACAGGCTTCGACGCTGTGATGTAGCGCATTAGTTGATAGCTGAATGCTTACGAGCTTATAGCTGGCAAGGGTAGCTTTTCAAGTAGTGCCTTGACTGATAGCGCCAGTTAAAAGCTTAAGTTATACTTGTGCCAAGTATAGTTAATAACTATAGTTAAAATTACTACCGCTTATTTTTTTTTATAAGGATGTATTAGGATGCCAGATTAATGTCATGACTACTAAAATAAAAATAAATAAATAAATAAAATAACGTAAATAAAAAAACCAGGAGAAAGCTGATGATCCGTAAAACACTAGTTATAGTAGGAATCGGCTGGATAGTTGTGGGATTGGTACCTCTTGCCTATGCTCAGTCAGGAGCGCAGTCTAGTGAGCCAA
>NZ_JAAHIE010000052.1:0-25007 GCF_010671945.1 Moorena sp. SIO4E2 | reverse complement strand
TACTTGTCCCAATTGATTTTTCTGAAACCTCCTTTGAGGCTTTAGAAAAAACAATAGACTTTGTCAAGGATGCATCTCATATATACGTTATCCATGTCCTACCTCCTCTCAACCCTGGTGAACCGGGAGTTATGTGGCGTACGGTAGATAGCCAGACTCGTAAATCCCATGTGGAAAACGTGCTTTCTGAGAGATTCAAGGAACCTCTATACCAAGGAATTCATATCAACGTCACCATCGGAAATCCTGCCTCAAACATCATCGACTACGCCAGGGAACAAGCTATTGACCTGATTGTGATCCCATCTCATGGCTATACCGGTCTGAAACGATTTGTCTTGGGGTCAGTAGCTGAGCGAGTGGTTCGATTTGCCCACTGTCCAGTGCTGGTTCTGCGACGGGAAGTCTAACAGTGATTAATTTTTTTTAATTTGGTTTGGGGCATTCTGGGGAAAATATAGAAAATAGATTTAATATCAGATTTAATATCTGTCTATATTGAAAACTCTAGGGTTGAATCATAATGAAGTGCTATCTTGCAGCTGCCATTCAAATGACTAGCTCCCCTGACCTAGAAAAAAACCTAGTTCAGGCAGAAGAACTGATCGACCTAGCCGTGCGTCGTGGTGCTGAGCTGATTAGCTTACCGGAAAACTTTTCTTTTCTTGGTACAGAGGAAGACAAAATTACCCACGCTGATGCGATCGCAGAGCAAAGTGAACAATTCCTCAAAACTATGGCGCAAAGGTTCCAGGTCACCATCCTTGGTGGTGGCTTTCCGGTACCAGTGGGTAGTAGTAAAGTCTACAATACAGCCCTACTCATCGGTTCGAGTGGCAATGAACTAGCTCGCTACCATAAGGCTCATCTATTTGATGTTAACCTTCCTGATGGGAATACCTATCGAGAATCAGAGACAGTTAAGGCTGGAACTGAACTACCCAAGGTCTACTCGTCCCCAGAATTCGGCAATTTGGGATTATCTGTGTGTTATGATGTCCGATTCTCGGAACTCTATCGACACTTATCCCAGAATGGAGCGGATGTATTGTTTGTGCCTGCTGCCTTCACTGCCTACACTGGCAAAGACCATTGGCAGGTTCTGCTCCAAGCTAGAGCCATAGAAAACACTTGCTATGTGATTGCCCCAGCCCAAACTGGTCGTCACTATGCCATGCGCTACACCCATGGTCATGCTATGATAGTAGACCCTTGGGGGGTAATCTTGGCAGATGCTGGAGACACACCAGGAGTTGCGATCGCAGAAATTGACCCAGACCGCCTCCAACAAGTCCGCCAACAGATGCCTTGTCTAGAACACAGAGTGTTTGTTTGATTAGTTCTTAGTTATCTTATTAGCTATCAGTCTTAATTAACCTGAGTTCTGGATCAAGTTAGTAATCTCGAACTCAGGTCATCACTAAGAACTAACTACTAATGAGTAGCAACAGGCACAGCAGATTCAGACCAACGCCCTACGGCTTTGCCGATTACCGCCATTTCTTTCACCAACTCATCAAACCGATTCGGTGTCAAAGATTGTGGTCCATCAGATAGGGCTTTAGCGGGGTTGGGGTGAACTTCTATCATCAACGAGTCAGTTCCAGCTGCGATCGCTGCTTTTGCCATAGCTGGAACATAATCCGACTTCCCTGTGCCGTGACTGGGGTCAATCATAATCGGCAAGTGAGTTAGGAGCCGTAAGACTGGCACTACTGAAAGATCTAGGGTATTCCGGCTGTATTTACGGTCAAATGTCCGAATTCCCCGTTCACAAAGAATCACATTAGAATTGCCCGCTGCTAGGATATATTCAGCAGCCATCAACCACTCATCAATAGTTGCTGACATCCCCCGCTTCAGGAGTACTGGCTTATCTTGAGCCCCCACTTTTTTCAGTAGGGCAAAATTCTGCATGTTACGGGCACCCACTTGCAGAACATCTGCTACCATACCAATTTTATCCACATCAGCCGTGTCCATCACTTCAGTAATGATGCCCAACCCAGTTTCTTCCCGTGCCTTGGCTAGCAAATCCAAGGCACTTTCTCCATGACCCTGGAACGAATAGGGGGATGTCCGGGGTTTGTAGGCACCTCCCCGCAGGAACTTGGCTCCTGATGCCTTAACCCGCCGTGCTGTTTCCACGATCATCTCCTCGTTTTCCACCGAGCACGGACCGGCAACAATTACCAAGGGATGGTGTTCACCGAACACAACAGGTCCATTCGGCGTTGGCACTAATACCTCACTGGCTTCCCCATGACGATACTCACGGCTAGCCCGTTTAAACGGTTGCTCTACCCGCAGTACCTGTTCTATCCACGGACTAATTTCCTGAATTTGTAGGGGGTCTAAAGAAGCGGTGTCACCGACTAGACCCAACACCACTTTATGCTTACCAACAATTTTTTCTGGAGTCAGCCCCCATTGGCTAAATTCCTGGCTCAGGCGAGTCACCTCGACTTCTGGAGAGCCTACCTTCATTACTACTATCATAAAAAAATCCTCGTGAGTTTATAAACCCCGCGTCTAATGACCGGGGATGAGAAACGAGCCGAGTGACATACTCCCACACGCTTATCAGAGATTACAGTGTGGGCTTCTTGCCAACTCCACCCAACGGTATCGGGCTTTGCCCGACGCTACGCGAACGGATACTTGGCAAGCTTGATTGACGACACGGGATGCCCCTCCGCACCGGAACAATACAAAAAGTTCTATTGTATTTAGTAGGTGGCGGTTAGCTCTTAATTTTGATTACCCTACTAAACAAACATAATTCTAAGGCTGAAACCCAAGATTTCCCTTAGAGTGTCTAATACAACTAGATTCTCAACAGCTTAGGGATTTTAGCCCCACTCAGGGAATTTGGGTGGGAGATGGTCGAGTTACTCCCTTTTACTCCCTTTGCTGTTGACAGAGTGCTTTAATTATTCTACAGAACACTTTCTTGCTCTAGATATGCCTTTTTGGCTTATATTAATGTTTAACTAGTCGCGATATCTGTTTTAAGCAAAATTTTGAGGGAACTCCCTGTCTACAATCTTTGATTTAGGCGGAAGAACGCAAAAATATAACTAATTAATATAATAATATGTTAATTACCATAACAAATTACTTACCCAGGTTAGTTAGGAAGCACTTTTGGGCTTCCTACCTGGTAAACTTATCCCCAAACTGAGATCATAGGATTCCCAAAGGGTTAACTCTTTGTCTTAGCAGCACGCCATGCTGATGTCAATCTGCCTAGGTTAGTGGTGAACTCTTGCCAACCAAAAAAAGTTCCTGGTATATCTTCCTCCCACGAAGCAGAAAGAACACCATAGCTCAACCCCAACACACCTAGACCAAAGCATCCCATACTCACCAGAATCACTGCCACATGGGGTAACTCTACCCCAACCTGTGTGATCAATAAATAGCTAACCACAAATGTAACTATCCCTAAGAAACTGGGAATACCACACATTAGACCCATCCGACGCACCATCCTTTTACTGACCACATCGGGGATTGCCATTGAGTCATTTGAGGCTGCCGTTGGCTGATCTTGCTTCTTATTTTGCTTCTTATCTTGCTTGACAGTAGTTTGACTGGGTTTTTCCTTTGGAGTAGTTTGGGGATTTGTTGATGAATTTTGGGCTTTAGGGTTCTTTTTGCGCTTTTGACGTGGTTCAAAAGGCAATCGCTCCCGTGACGGTTCAGTAGACATACACTCTTTTACACTAGGGTCTATTCAACTAGGGTCTAACCCCGAATACCTAAGCGCTCAATCAATTTTTGATACCGTTGTTGATCGTCTTGACGAATATAGCTAAGTAAGCGCTTGCGGCGACCGATCATCTTTAATAATCCCCGTCTAGACGAGTAATCTTTTTTGTGGCTTTGTAGATGAAGACTCAATGTATTGATACGCTCAGTCAGGATAGCCACTTGCACCTCTGCCGAACCAGTGTCAGTTTCATGGACCTGGTAGCCATTAATAATTTCAGTTTTACGTTCTTGAGTTAGACTCATTGATAAAGTTTAATTAGTATAAGTCAACAGTTTTCTATTCTATCACCATCAAGAAGGGATTCAATTCCCAGAGGCTGGGGGATTGTTATGATTAGCTGAGCGCCGCCTATCTAACCACTGTTGTAGGATAATAGCAGCAGCGTGACGGTCAATCAGTCCTTTATTTTGGGTAAGCGATCGCTTACTCGCCTTGAGTCGCGATTCAGCCTCCCAAGAGGTAAGCCGTTCATCCATATACTCTACCGGCAGCTGGAGTGCTGCTGCTAATCGCGTCGCCAATTTTTGCACCTTTCGTGCCTGGAAACCCAGAGTCCCATCCATCGAATAAGGCAAACCTACCACCAGTAGCTGCACTTCTCTGGTTTCAACTAACTCTCGCAGTTGGTCAACATCCCTTTGAAATGAGGTACGATCAATAGTAGTTAAACCAGTAGCAATCAAACCCGTCCCATCACAACCAGCCACACCAATACGTTTGCTTCCCAAATCCAATCCCAGTGCTGAAATTCTTTCCATAACTTAAGCTCCTATCTTATAAATTTACAGTCACAGAGCTAATTTTGGAAATGGCACATTAGGTATGAAGCTTTCTTACATTAGCTATAACCCAACTTGGAATCTCTAACTACTTCTGTGGTGAAGATTTAACCGACACCGTCTCCTCTTGAGAGACTACACTCTTAGACTGGGAAACCCCAATAGAGACCTTTTTACCCTTAGCACGGTGTTTCTTCGATGGGGATTGTGACCAGGATATGCGGCTGGGGATTGGGGTTCGGGCTGGCTGTAGCCCCTGAAGCACATCCGATAACTCAAAAGTAACAGACTTGGTTTCTCGCAACTTATGCCAGACAGAACGGGACATCAGCAGAGTATGCTCAATCCGTTCTGCTCCCAGCTGAGCTAGATACTCTTCCTGCTCAGCTTGATAGTCAGCCGTTGCCAGATGTAGGGATTGGGAAGGCAGTTTTTGGGCAATCCGTGCTATTTGAGACAGTAACTCTGGATATAGGTAATTGTAGGCTGGATGAACTGTTAACTCAGCTGAGTTGGTACGGTTACCATCACGGCACAGTCGCAGCCGAAAATAGCCAACGGCGACTTTACGCTGTGGTTCAAATACATAGGCACTGATCACTTCAGTATGATTTAGCCACTGCCACAGTGAATCAATGATTTTCCGTGACATACTGGTTTGAAAATCCTGGATATGGCGGTCAAAAACCTTACGCACTATTGGTGGCATTGATGCCGTATCCAGCTGATAGAGCAACTGAGCATCTGCGTTACTGACAGGCAACAGGTTCGGCAAATCTGGTTCACGAACCGCCAATTTTTCCAGCAGTGTTGGCTCAATCGCCCAATAGGTCATCTGAGCTAGGGGTTGGAATCCGTTTTGCCGATAAAGAGCCAGTGAACTTTTATGATTGATATTGACTTCCAATAACCAAGTTCGCGCTTGCCAAATTTTTTCAAAGCAATGGCGCAACAGAGCCGAGCCAATGTCTCGAGTTGCCAGGGTGTTACTCACTAGAGAATTGTTGGCATCAACTAACACCTGCTCCACCCGCCAAGTACTACGGGTGTGATTAAATGGGGAAATTTTGATCAGTCCGCACAGCTTTTGGAGTTGCTCAGCCACATACATACAAAAGCTGTACTGATAGGGGTTGGGAAACCAACTCAAAAACTTCAGCAACCAATACCAGCGTCTAACGTGTTTAAGTGGCTGTTGGTCAACTGATGGGCAGATCTTACTCTGCCCATCAGTTGCCTGTTGCAGTAGCTTCTCAATTGCTGCCAAATCATGGTATTGAAATGGGCGGATCAAGTTCTTCGGGTTTTCCGAGACAGGTGAAGTCATTTTGGGTACGGATGCCATGAAGCTGCTCGCTCTGTTTGACCCATGTTCTTGCGCTGTAACCTACATTTGCAAGACTAGGGTTACTGCCAATATATTAGCTATTTTCCCATCATCCCAGTTGTGACAAGACATATGAGTAATATTAAGTTGTGTTCATGGGGTTTAATCAACCACTGGGAGTGTTGAGTGTTAATCGTTAAGGGTCGGTCAAGGGTGAACACTCAACATAGTCTCAACATAGGTAAGCTATCAGCTATCAGCGTGTCGCGTATCAGCTATCAGCCTGTGGCCACACTACTTGAGGAGTACACCGCAATTGAATCAAATAACCTGACCGCTGACTGCTGACCGCTGACTGCTGACTGCTTACCAACATAGTCTCAAGGTAGTATAGGCATGCCCTTATCTAGCGCTTAGTCTTGTAAGGCTTAGTCTTCATCCATTATATTCCCTTTGTCTACCCGTTCTAACTGCCACAGAATTTGATTACCTTCACGCCTGACCCTTGAGACAACCCAGTTGCGCCAAGACCAGTGGTTACCCCGACTAGTGACAGCGCTGGCGTTCACATCCATTAAATCGGCCAGTTCAGAACTACTAATCAGGTAGCCTTGGCTGGCAATTTCATCCGCGATGTGTAGAGTTTCTACCAGATTACGCAGTTGAGCAACTCTCACCTCGCGGGGTAATTCGTCAGTAGTACTAACAGAAGAAGAAATAGCTGATTCCATAATTAAAACAGAAGATATATATCGATGAGGTAGAAATGCTCGATTATATAGTTTACCGAAAGCTCTGAGGGCTCATCCCCTAACTTATCGTTATGGGGATGAGCCCGAAGGGAATTTATTCCCCGTCAGCTAATTTTGATCTCGAATGCTGATACTGGCTCTGGTAGTATATAATCAGATAGTAAGGCACGCCAGTATTGGAGATGACCCTTTGATATAAGTAGGTAACGTAAAAAATGTGTCTTGAGAATGCACATTGCGTAATTCAATCTAACGATATGATGGCCTATGAAAGTCATTGGGCAAGAAATTAGAGAAAGCCTGGCAAGTCTGAGGAAAAACCCTGAGTACGGTGGGGCACACCGGAACTTAGATCAATGATTCTGAACGCTTGGGGAGATTTGACCTCTACTGTGGTTGGTGTAAACCTGTCACGGCAAGTCAATTCGGTGAGCCAAGAATCCCCCTGCTTATAGCTGTGGGGAGTGTCAAGTAAGGTAACCCATCAGTAGTATAGGAGTCTGATATCCCTGTTACTATCTTTGGTGAAAGATTACCACCGAAGATAAAGGTTTAACAAACCCCTGTCTCCAGCAATCCCTAAAAAGACCCCCATATGTCTTGCCTAAAATTAAAACACTATTAGCTAAACCGCGAGAAGCCCCGCACTTTACCGGATAGGCTAAGTGTACTATGGTCAGCGCGGGGCAAGGGTCGGAACGTCGAAATGCCAAATGGAGGCGCGCTTGACCCGTAATTTAATTCGCCATGGGTCGCGCCTCAAAGTTTTAACCCTTTCAGCCAAGCCTCCTAGCCATAAAGGCTGCCCCAGCGAGGGATTGCTCGCTGGGGTAACTTCTGACCGTGTCGTTAATAAAGTAACCCGTGTAACCTAAGCAGTAGCTGGTGTTGGAAAGAAGCCCGCACTGTCCCGTGCTTGGCAGCGTCGGGAGTATGTCACTAAAACACTACTAGAGCAATCTGGTAAGCCCCCCACAGCACAAAGTCGTGAGCTACGAACCCCTACATCACAAATATCGTCCCCAGAGATTTGCAGATTTAGTGGGGCAAGATGCGATCGCAAAAACCCTAACCAATGCCATCGAGAGTGAGCGCATTGCCCCTGCCTATTTGTTTACTGGCCCTAGAGGTACCGGGAAAACCTCTTCAGCACGGATTTTAGCTAAGTCTCTCAACTGTCTCAAGACTGATTTGCCAACTCCATTTCCTTGTGGGGAATGTCACGTCTGCCGTGAGATCGCTGGTGGTTTATCCTTGGATGTGACTGAGATGGATGCAGCTAGTCATACAGGTGTAGATAATATCAGGGAAATCATTGAACGGGCTCAATTTGCCCCAGTCCAGTGCCGCTACAAAGTGTATGTGATCGATGAATGCCATATGCTTAGTACCGCAGCCTTCAACTCCCTTCTCAAAACCCTGGAAGAACCACCGGAGCGGGTAGTCTTCATCTTGGCTACCACAGACCCTCAACGGGTATTACCCACCATTATTTCCCGCTGCCAACGCTTTGATTTTCGCCGCATTCCCCTAGAGGCAATGGTGTCTCATCTGAAGGATATTGCAGTTAAGGAAAATATAACTATTACACCAGATGCCTTAACCTTAGTGGCACAAGGGGCTCAAGGCGGGCTCCGGGATGCAGAAAGTTTGCTAGATCAACTGAGTTTGTTAGATGAACAGGTCACGGTAGAGCAGGTTTGGGATTTAGTGGGGGCATTACCTGAACAAGACTTGCTGGCATTGCTAAACGCGATCGCATCTTCTGAAGCAGTAGCAGTACTAGAACAATGTGGCTATCTGATCGATAGAGGTCGAGAGCCCCTAGTTATCCTACAAAATCTGGCTAGCTTCTACCGAGATTTGTTGATTGCTAAAACTGCTCCTGCTCGTAATAATTTATCAGCCATCACCCTCCCCACCTGGCAGAAGCTGTGTGAGTTAGCTAAACAGCTGGATGTGGAGAGTATTTTACGTGGTCAACAGCATCTAAAAGACAGTGAAATTCAGATCAAAAACACTACCCAGCCCCGTCTCTGGTTAGAAGTAACCCTAATGGGTTTATTGCCAGCGGCTCTTGCCTCTCAATCCGTAGAAACCTCAAAGTTATTCCCTGAAAATCCATCAGTCAAACCCTCAGCACCTTCGGTTAAACCTAGGCACCAGCCTAAACTACCACCAGTTGGGAAACATCAGCCCAGAAAAGAGCCATACAATCAATCAACCTCTGCTCGAGATCAGACTACTCCTAAACCAGAGCATCCAAGTAAACCAGCTCAGAAGCCCAAGACTCAGAAAACTGAGGAGCCTAAGCCTTCAGAAAGGTTAGGGTTTCAACCACACCCAGACACCTCTACCAATGGCATACCCAAAACCCCTGATTTAGCTACAACCTCAATACCGAATCAGGAGGTTGACCATAGCGCTATTGTTGAGCAAGATAGCGAGGTTAGCAACCAGCCCTACGAAATCGAGCAGGTTTGGCAACAGGTCATTCGTAATATTGAACTGGATGGGTCTAGAGAAATACTGCGTAGCAACGGCTGTTTATTAGCTTTCAATGGCCGAGAGGCATCTATTGGCATCAAAAAGAAGGGTGTACAACAGCTTATAAAAGGAATGTTGCCCCAAATTCAAAAGGCATTTGCCAAAGTCCATCCAGGTCATGTGAAAGTTAATTTCCAACTCGTAGGAGCAAACCCGTCCCAGACCGCTCCTCAATCAAGAGTGACCCTAGCAGCAGTACCAACTCAGAAATTACCTCCACCAATCACTACCCCAGCACCACAGGAATCTTCAAACAGCAAGGGGGATTCAAAGGGGGATTCAACCAAGGCCAAACTAGTTGTGCCACCTAGCACCAGTGACTCTTCAAAGCCAGCAGTAAACCCCTCCTCCCAACCATCCCAGCCAGAAAACCTTGCCCCTCCTAGCAATTCTGAAGCATCTGAAGCAGTGGACACTGTATTATCCAAGGGAGGTTATGATTTCTCTGACTTAGACTGGGATGCTGATCAAATAGAGCAAGCTTTAGGGAAAATTAAAGATTGTTTTGGCGGAGAAATTATTGATTTAAATGATGAGCTGAGTAATAATGAAGTGATGCCCAAGGAGCCATTAGTAGAATCGTTTGTCAATGATACTCAGGCTATCTTTGACCAAGAGCAACCCCAATCATCAGTAGCCGAAAATCAACCTGATCCAAGACCGTTTCCTAGAAAGATTCACAACAAGCCTCAACAGTTACAATATGATCAAGATGGTGAACTATCTTTTTAGAATTATAAATTTGGGAATTGGGCTAGCAAAGGGAGCAGAGAGTAGGGAATATGGCATCAAAAATTATTTGTGATAATTTTTGATATCTAGAATTGGTAATTTAAATTTAAATTTAAATTACTAGGCTCCTATAGCGTTGGTATTTGAGATGGAAACCTGTATGGTCTTTTTTTATTGGACAATAAAACTGAGGTTCTCTTTCCCCTATTGCTAGCATGCCTATTGCCTTTTGCCTTTTGCCCCAATTCGTGTGTTTACAACCCAGAGACAAACCCTATAGGCGATGCAAAATTTCTGGTAATAGCTGACCTGGCACTTTAGAAAGGGCAAAGCTTTGTCCCGCAGGACCATTTTCCCGAGAGAATGCTCGAATGGTGTGGATTAGGTAATTCAGAGAAATTTGGTAGGTTTCCGGTTGCTCAACTGTACCCATACAAGCTTGGACATGTTGGTGTAGGGCAGCTTCTAAATGAGTTAACTTAGACCCTTTGCTTAAGGAAAATTGTGGGTGTGTCGCTAGCTGGAAATTAACTAGCCCCAAGTTGTTGTAGGTAGCTATAATATCAAAATTAACTGGTACAGGTGATCTGTTATGGTTAGAGACTTGGTCAGAAGGGTGTGGTTGATATCCTGCGATCGCAAGAGCATTTTCATAAGCCGTTATACATTGCTTAAAGTATTCTGCTTTTGCCCCATATTCCTCCTTTAACTGGTCGGCTAAGTGCCAGTAGGCGGTACCTAGGTTATTCTGGGTTGCAGCATAGCCAGCTGGGTCAACCTCCGGTTTCCGGTATTTGAGAGCATCTTGATAGGCATATATGGCTAGCTTCAACCAGACTGTTGGTTGTTCGTGCTGGGCAAGACTCCAGTAAGTCGTACCCAGGTTATTTTGAATCATTGCCCAATTCTGAGGATTGGCTGTGGTGTCATGATGAGAGATGGCTTCTTGGTAGGCTGCGATCGCTTTCTTTAAATTCGGCACTGGTGATTGATGTTGCGCTAGATTCCAGTAAGCCGTTCCTAAGTTATTCTGGGTTGAAGCATATTTAACCAAGTCATGGTCAGCACCGCCATAGCGCAAAGCTTCTTCATAGGCGCGAATAGAATTTTCCAGATTTTTAGCTAAATCTTGGTACTGGGCTAACTCTCCATAAGCTGTTCCCAAATTATTCTGTATCATGCTAAAAATTTCGGGAGATTGTTCCGCTAAAAAGTCAGTTAGTGCTACTTGATAGCATTTAATGGCTTGCTCTAAATAAGAGAGCATCAGGTTGTCATTGTTCGGACAACGAGATAGCATCCAGTAGAAATTTCCCACATCATTGAGGATAGCGGATTCTTCGATAGGTGTGAATTGTGACCATTGCAGCGCCTGCTCATAAGCCTGGATTGCGATCACTAAGTTTTCCTCAGAGGCATCTCCTTGTTCAATCAGGTAGCGATAATGATTGCCCAATTCAAGATAGGTTTGGCCTGTAGATGGTTTTTGAGTTCCAGGTTGCAAGTTATTTGGTTCAGAGTTATCTTGTGGTGTTTCAGTTTCAGTTGTCGGTCGCAGGTTATTTATTTGTAAGTTATCTTGTGGTGTTTCACTGTGATTTTCAAGTCGCACATTCTTTGATTGAAAGTTATCGTTTAAAGCTTCAACATTAAAACTTTTAACTGTCAACATATCCTCTTGCCCTAACAGTGTCTCCACATCTTCCTGACCAGGATCGATTACTGTTGTTGAGGGGGGTAATGTGTAAGAAGCCTGTGCTGTATCAGCCACCCTTTGGGATAGGGGTGTTGGTTCTCCTTCAAACTCAAAGAAACCAGTGTGCTGTTGCCAAAATTCTGGTACCGACTGCTGAATGGAATAAAACCAAGGTCGTGGCAACCAGAGCAAGAAAGTCAGTTCCCAGTAGCTGAGATTATTCCCAATTGACTGTAAATGCCTGAGAAACAATCGTTGCAGTGCTGCGGGTTGCCGTGTTAAGTTTTCTATACCCAGAATCTGAAATCCCGGTATACTTTCAGAAGTGTAAGATTCCTCATGGTCGGTTAACCATTGACTAATCTGAGCTAAGGGATTGGGTTCGCTCAGATTTAAATTCAGGCTGACCAAGTTTGGGTAACCTTGGTGGTTCATTGACCCGTTTGCTGCACATAAGCCTAACTCCCGGTATAATTGATCTGCTAGCTGGTTGCGCAGATTCAGGTCATCACACACTGCCAAAAAAAGCTGGCGGCGCAGACCAATACTCAAAGCGAGTTTCAAACGTTGATAGGTTTGCCGATTCCAACTGGAAATTTCTTGATTTGAGGCAATGTCCGTTACTATCATGCTGGCATAGGTGTCAGAGCAAAGGGATTCCATATCAACCTTTTCCTGGTTTTGTTGCCTAAGTCAGGATTGAACTTGAATATTCTGTGATCGTGGCTTAATTTATCACTACTTAGCACTCAGGACGATTTTAAGGTAAGTATTGTTTAAGTATCATTACAAAATAAATTACCTCTTCCTATTATCGGTAAGGCTTATAACATCAGGATTTTTATTTTGTAAAACAGGTAATTTTTTTTGTGTGACTACTTACAAATCACTTAGCATTGCTATATCCGTATTTATAACGATTGTTGAAAAATAATAGTATATAAAAATCAGTAATTTTAACCATAGCTATTACCATAAATTTAGTCAACAATAGATTAAAGTATAGCGCTACGCGCAAGGCAATAGGCAATAGGCATGCTAGCAATAGCTGAATATAATAGCTTTTGCTGCTTTTATAAATGTCCTAACCTTAATGGGTAGTGCTATATATCGCTGTTTACTAAATTATCGTAAGCATATGCGCTACAGATGGTGCTACTTGAGGTGCTATCAGCTATCAGCTGTCAGCCGTCAGCTGTCAGGCGTTGGCCTTTGGCACCTCAATTATCGTGGCATAGGCTTCGACGCTGGGACGTAGCGCATAAGCTAAATCCTTACTTTGTATAGTAAATAGGTACAAATATTTTTCCCGATTCCCGATTCCCGATTCCCGATTCCCGATTCCCGATTCCCGATTCCCGATGACCTGTTCCCTGTTCCCTGTTCCCTGTTCCCTAGAAATGATTAAACTCAATCAACATTTAATAACTTATTTAGGTAGCTGCGCCTTATCTGCACTGGTGCTATTTCCAGGATTAGCTAAAGCTCAGGTTCAAGTTTCTCCCTTAGTTATTGAAGAAGAAGCAGAACGAGGTCAAGCTAGAGGTATCATCAACGTCACCAATCGCAGTAATAAGGCATTTCGAGCCCGTGTCTATGCGACACCTTTCACCTACGATGAAAATGGGTTTGAAGCATTGGAATCTAGCTCTAATGATTTAACCCCTTATCTACAATTCTCCCCTCGTGAATTGGTGGTAGAACCAGGCGTAACTCGCCGCATCCGAATGATTTCCCGCTTTCCTCCTAGTATGGAAAAAGGGGAATATCGGGCAGTGATTTTCACAGAAAATCTGGAACATTCCCAGAATAACCGTGGTGGTGTCAGTATGGGCATCGTACCTCGCATTGGTGTGACTGTCTATGTACGTCATGGAGATATTTCTCCCAAATTGACCGTAGAGGAAGCGAGCTTTGATCACAAGAGTAAGCAGATTCTGTTACAGGTTAGCAACAGTGGCAATGCCACTGCACGACCCAAGGTGGAGTGGACTCTCAAGCAGGGAACCACTACGGTCACCACTGGCAAACAAAACGAATGGACAGTGATTGCTGGGGGGGAACGGAAGATTTCTATCGGATATCCTAGTGATGCCAAGGAATTGACAGCTGGACAATACCAATTGACTGGAACCTTGCTTTGGGGCGAAGAAGAGAATCGACAAAGTGTGCCTTTTAGTATTAATCTGACTATGCCCAGCAGCACCACTGCTCAGAGTAGGTAAATTCAGAGTACGCCAATCAGCAGACCTCTTGCAAAAGTCCAAAACTAGTCTCCACAATCCTGCCAATATCCAAAGTTATCTACTTCTCCAAGAAGCCGATTTGATTAAGTCGAATGGCACTAACTTAAGCAAAAGTAGAGAGGTAGCATGCTATCTCTCTACAAGACTGCAAAGACTGAATTAAAAAGGTAGTATTTAACACAGATATTATCTTTTTATTAATTAAAAATTATCCGGTTATCTGCTCCGAATTTACCTGTTTCCTGTTTCTTTTAAAAACTAATTATGATAAACTCCAGTTGTAAGCATTCAGCTGTCAGCTAATGGGCTACGCGCACGCTACGGGAACAGGTATCAGCTTATGCGCTACAGATGGTGCTAGTTGAGGTGCTAGCAGGCGCTTTAACTGCACGGGGTCGGATGAGTACAACGAGCAGGGATTTTCAACCAGCCATACCACCACCCCCCAGCTGGTTTACTACCTCCCTTTGATTACCTGACGGCACATCAAGTAGCGTGGCCTACGGCCAACGGCTGATAGCTGAATGCTTACATCTACTTGAGCTAGGGTAAACTGGTGGTGTAAAGGAAATTTTTAGAAATTATTTTAAAAAAATAAAAACTGTAACCATTCAGCAAAGATACCGAAATTTTAAACTAATTTAACTTGATTAATATGTAGAAAATTACGGGTAATATAGTAATATTTTTTATAGGATTATGGTGGTTTTTATTCCCATAGTAAATAATACAGACCCTAATTGTTTTTACTTAAATCTGTCTGGAAAGGCTGTTCTAGATATTGACAGAACAATTAGCTGATGTTAGATTATTATAAATCAACGGTTTGTTGGTAAAGTCTCCGTAGGAAAAATCGGGTGAAGCCGATTCCCACGGAGACAACTAAAAATATAGAGGTTAATTGCAGTTCAATTTTCCAGCGGAATACGTCGCTGGCTTCCAGCCAATAGTTGAGTTTAGTCAGCTGTAGCTGTCACCGTAAACTTATAGGCATAATCACCACCTTTAAGGGGTAAAAGTCCCTCGATCTCCATGTTAGCTTCAACATCGTATTGGTTAGGAGGTAACGATTGGGGTGGCAGTGCAGGTCCTTCCTTACTACGCCCAATCTCGCCAACTGGTCCACCCCCAAGATCAAAAAAAGTAACTCCATACTCGTAGTTATTGGCGGTGTCTAAAAGTTCTTCAGATAGACGATTCATCGGCATCAAATCCCCAAGAGAGACAATTGCGCCACTATTACACACCATCACACCTGTAGCAGGATCACCTTCTACGTCATTAGCAACTAATACTTCGGGAAAAGGGTTTGCTAAATTACCAGGTTGAACATTTAAAAAAGAACATGTTCCCTCTACTGTGCCGTGGAATTCAAACTCCTGCTCTGTCTCAGGAGCTTCCTGAGCAAAGGCACTGGTAGCACCAACAGCAACACCTAAAGCAGTCAAGGCGGAAATAAATAAGGATTTACCGAATTGGTTTCTCATGTCCTTTATCTGGTGGGAATAAACTGTTTGTTTGTAATTTGTTTGTAATTCTATTGTTTCCTAATTTCCTAACTGGATACATCCGGAAAGATACCGAATTTAAAATTCATTGAATTTGATTAAGGTGGATAAAATTACGGGGAATAAGGGAATAGTAGTGCTACTGCAATAAACCCGATGTATCAAACCCCTTAGTTACTGTTACTTGATCTGACCAAATTGGAAAGTATGTATGTAGTTTCCCTTAAAAAATTTAGTCAGCATTTAGTCAGCTCATAGGTGTTGGATGAAAATTATTTCACTAGCTTATCTAGCTGTAACAACTCTCTTGTCTTCTTTGATTACCATAACTTCCGTTGTTGCCCAAACACTAGCACCTGAAATCCCAAAACCGGAAGTCGCCGCCACTACCTCTAGCCCAAGGCGAAACGATAGTGATCAATTGATTATTCTTCCTGTAGGCGTCAATCTGGGAAAACAGAATGTGATTCCTAGTACCTTAGTGCGGGGATTTGAAGATGGTTCCCAGGCAATTAATTTTGAAAAGTGGCTGATTCCCTTAGATGATGTGATTAAGGGCTTGAAATTAGATGTCAAACCCTTAGAAGATGGTCAATTAGAAGTGCGATCGCCTGGTTTAGTCACCCGCATCAATCCAGAAGACTTACCAACTGACCCAGAATTAGGATTAGTCATTCCCGTCAAAACCATCCAAACTCTTCTAGGAGTCCCGACGGAGTTTGACATGATTGAATACGCCATTAGGTTTAATCCCCCCTGGTTGAATGTGCGGCGCAAAGGTCGGCGAACTCCAGAAATCCCAGTCGTACTTGAAGGATTATCTGAGATTGATGCCCCTGCCTTTAGCATATCCGCGATCAGACAACGGGTAAATATTAGTGGCAGAGGGGGTGGTAGCAGTTCTCTGTCTAATTCCACTAACTATACTGGAGAATTTACCACCATCGGCACCTTATTAGGAGGTAGCTGGTTTCTGAGGACTCGCCAACCGGATTTAACCGATACTGGGACGTTTCGGTTACAGGAAGCCCAGTATTTTCGCCAAACCGATGCAGCGGATTATGTCCTAGGTTCCCAGCCCACCTTTTGGCGAAGTCAAGGGACAGGTCAATATTGGGGTGCGACCACTATCCAGCGCTGGGGATTTATCCCACCACGGTCATCGGGGGGTGGATTTAGTCCTAGCCAACGGTTACAAGCCAATGACATTGGACGCAGCATTACTGGGGAAGCTGAACCGGGTACGTTAGTCCAGCTGACCCAAGGTTTTAATGATGTGGTAGTGGATGAAATCCTAGTGGACTCCTCTGGGGTTTACCGCTTTGAAAATGTCATAACTGGACGAGGCGGTAGCAATACTTATCGCGTCTTTCTATATCCCGATGGACAGCTTACTGCGGAACCGGAAATTCGAGAGGCAAAATTTTCTATTATACCGGGTCAATTGACCAAGGGAGCCTCTGCTTTAGTTGTTTCCACTGGCTTGAGTCGGGAATCGAGCCAGAATGGGAATTTCTTTGGTGAGTTTACAGACGTGCGGGGGGGAATTGCCTATCGCTTAGGAGTCACAGAAGACCTGACTTTGGGGATGGGGATGGTTTACGACGAGTCAGTATTGGGGTTAGGGGAACTATTCTATCAACCTGCTGGATTTCCCTTAAAGGTAAAAGTGTCGGCTCTTTTGGGTACAGAGGATGAGGGGATAGACTATGATGCCAGTATTAACTTCCAACCCTCCCCTAAGCTGAGCTTTAACTTCAACAGTGATAGTCTAGCGCAGCGGTTTCGGGTCAACTGGCAAGTCTTTCGTGGTTTAACCTTGAGAGCCAGTGGTAACACTCGGGAAGAAGCCTTAGCTGCTGGTATGAGCATTTCCCACACTAGCCAAAATTTCTCACTCTTTGCCAGTGCTGACATGGACACCAATAATAACTTGCGCTGGAGTTTGAGGTCTAACCTGGGAAGTCTGAGACTGTCCCATCGAGGCAATGAAATCACCACCAATTCCGAACTAATCTATTATTTGTCCGATAGCAGTGCCTCTAAAGGACATTCCCTGCTACTGGGTTACGAAACCCGGGATTCAAATAACCGTGATGATCACCTCGCTCGCTTAGCTTGGCGCTATCGTTCTCCACAACAGTCTAGTGATGGTCGATATCTATGGGACTTGGATTTCGGCTATGGCTTCGGTTCTCGGGGTAATGGATTGATTGCCTCAGCTTCCAGTGCCGTGATTCCCGGATTAGTATTGCGGTTACGTTATCAGGAAATATCTACTACCTCTGATGGCAGCACGTTCAGGATTGAGGTCTCTCCCAATATCAATGTCCAATCAGGGATTAGCGCTGCCGACACCCGCTTTGACCGCTTACGCAGCCGAGGGGGATTGTTAATTCAGCCTTTCTTTGACAACAATGGCAATGGTAAACGAGATAAAGGGGAAGAGATTTACCTCGAAGAGCCGGATTTACTGTTACTGCTGAATAATAAATCGATTACCTCTTTTCGACCAGACATTCGCAACAATGGGATTTTTGTCAAACTCGACCCTGACACCTATCGCCTTGACCTTGACCCCGCCGGATATCCCATCGACTGGAAACCCGAGGAATCGGCCTATGCGGTGGAGGTGGTGCCCGGTAGCTATACTCCAGTTACTGTGCCAATGGTACTATCCTACACCTTTGCAGGTGTAGTCACTGATGCTGGGGGAGAAGCGGTGGAGGGTGCGAAGGTAGAAGCAGTACCAGTTGATTCAGGAAAATCGATTTTTTCGATTACCAACGGTGCTGGGGTCTTTTATTTAGAAGGGTTGCAGCAGGGTAAGTATAATTTACTGATTAATGGTGAATCGGCTCAACCCAATCAAATCGAGATTAAGCCAGATTCCGAACCTTTCCAAGAACTGAATTTATCGATACTCCTTAGTCCTTAGTCTTTAATCCTTAGTGTTTTGTAGCCAGCAAAGAAGTAAGCATTCAGCCCTTAGCGGTCAGCCCTGGGCTTTTGGCCCACCCTGGGCGAACAGCTTTGTGGCACAGGCTTCGACCCTGGGACTTTCCTGATATTAAACGAATGCTTACCTGTTTTCTTGATCCCAAGCGCGAGTGGGGGAAACCCCCTTTGGCTGACTGCATCGCTTATTCAAAAGCTGTTCGGTGTAGCTTGCCCTATGCCCATAAGCACATCAAGTACCGTGCCCGCCCATAAGCTGATAGCACCTCAAGTAGCATGCGTGTAGCGCATATGCTGATACGCGACACGCTGATAGCTGAATGCTTACGTAATAGGTAATCCTCAACTACCCATTACCCATTACCTGTTACCGATTACCGATTACCCCCTGGAATACCGAGAGTTCAAGCTTCAACTTCTGCTGGTTCTGGTGTAGGGGCTGGGGATGATTCCTGTCTGATGGTGAGGTAGCGAATCACATCTTGACTTAGACGCATTGCTCGCTCAATCTTGGCCACATGGGTACCTGGTCCATTATAGTTCATTTGGATATAAATCCCTTCCCGGTACCTATCTATGGGATAGGCTAAACGACGCTTGCCACGATGCTGAATCTCGATTTGCTCTCCACCTAGTTCCTGCAACAGGTCTCGATATTTGCCGATAGCTTGATCTACTTGTTCCTCGCCCAAATCAGGACGCAGGATGTACATCATTTCGTAAGTGTTTTTCACTGGTATTAATCTCCTTATGGACAATTTGGCTTCTTTTTATCCGATACACAGCACTAACAATCAGCACTAACAATCAGCACTAACAATCAGCACTAACAATCAGCTTTCCTTGAACCACACCAAAGGTGAGAGTCAAGGTTGGGTAATTGACTTGCTTGCTACTGGATAGTTAAAGAAGCAAGGAATTGATCTACCGCTACTCAAGCGGACAGTTACCGGATCGGTAAGTGTGTGGGGTTGTTACACTTATCTGAATACTTTGATCTCAATACTTTGATCTCAATACTTTACAAGCATTACCCCTTCAGCATTTTAACCCCTTGTGCAACCAATTTCAATTAAATTTCAATTAAGTTGTGCTCAAAGAAAGTACATTCGTCAAAGGGGAATAACACTAGACACCACCAGACACTACTAGAAGATGCTATGTCTGAATGCAGCTTGTTATCTATTGTACTGTTAAGGACAATCTGTTATCGGTACTCAGTACTGACGTACTACCAACTCAATACTACCTTAGGTAAAGTAGAGAATTTTCGTAATATTATTAAGGAACATCTATTGTTATGACACAGCGTTACGTTCGAGTTAAATCTTCTAAAGGACAGACCTACTACGGCTTGTTACAGGTGACCCGCACTATTCAGGTGCTGGATGCACCACCTTGGTTACAGGGACAACCCATAGATTTAGAGTTGGAACCAGAAAGCTATCAATTGCTGGCTCCGTGTGCACCAACTAAAATCGTGGCTGTAGGCAAAAACTATACTGAACACGCAGCGGAATTGGGAACATCAGTTCCTGAGGAACCTTTACTGTTTCTTAAACCCCCTACCACTATAATTCCTGACTCTCAAGCCATCCAGTATCCGCCTCAGTCTCAGCGAGTAGACTATGAGGGAGAATTAGCACTGGTAATCGGTGACTATTGCTTAGACTGCACACCAGACGAAGCTCAATCCAAAATTTGGGGTTATACGATCGCTAATGACGTAACGGCTCGGGATTTACAAAAGCGGGATGCCCAATGGACCAGGGCTAAGGGATTTAATAGCTTTTGTCCCCTCGGACCCTGGATAGTCCGGGAATTGAGTGCTGGGGCAAAATTGCAGACATTTCTGAATGACAACCCTGAGCCAGTACAATCAGCTTTAATTAGTCAAATGGTATTTCCGCCAGATGTTCTGGTATCTTACATTTCCCAGGTGATGACCCTAGTACCAGGAGATGTGATCCTTACGGGGACACCCCAAGGAGTAGGACCAATGGAAGTTGGCGATCGCGTCCGGGTGGAAATTGAGGGAATTGGCCAGTTGGAAAATACGGTGAGCTTACGCCCTTCACAGGCCAAGACTAAGGAATACTAGGGGACTTGGCTGTAAACGGCTTGACTAAGGCTTGGTATTTCTGCGTAACGACCCATCAATGATTGAATCATGGAGTAGCCGCAGGCGGCAAGGATTCCTAAAAATACTACATTATACAAGGTTTCTGTTAGCAAGTTAACCCCTAGTGCTTGGCGTAAAATTGGCAACAATAGAAAACCCAAAACTAAAAGAATGTCTAAAAGAATCGCCTGCATGGTGTTAAAGCGAACAAAATGGCTGATTCGTGGGTTTCTGACTACGGCTAAGAACAAAACAAAGAAAATAATTAACCCCGCCAACGGCAAACGGTAGTAAATTGAAATTAATGGTTGTAGTGGCAGGTAAATAATGCCCAGAATGGGAAACTGTCTTAGCAGAAATTGACCAAAGGGCAAAACCACAATTAGAGGCAGTATATATGCAAGGGCTGCAAAAATCCGGTCTTTAACATCTGTTGATCCGCGCCAAGTCATCGTGATTTCTCCTTGAAGATGTTCAGATCAGGGTTACACTAACTATTATTCAGCATAGCGCAGCACAACACTCTACCCCATCGCAACCTGAAATGCGATTGACCTTTGGTCACGCTTCGCGATCGCTTAGTACAAAAGTTCTTAGTACAAAAGTTCTTACTACAAAAGTTTACTCCATATTTACCAGACGGAAGCCCATTTCACACTCATACTGTTGAGCTTGCTTCTCACTTAGCTTCTTGAGGAGATGAGCACACACCAATTTGCCTTGATGCCAGCGAGGTTGACCACTTGGGTCAGCCAGTAAACAACATTGGCAGACAAGGTCGGGGGAAATTACTTGGTTGTCCGTTAGAATTACTAACATAGCACTAATCCTGTTACGCTATCAGGGCTGATGCCGAAGCAAGATACTCTAAGGTCTTCTCAACAGGCTGGAGGATAGGGAAAAATGTTTATTTGCTCACGACACCTTATGCCCATACTAATCGAGAAACTCTTGACCAATCACCTTAGTGCTTAAGTCTTGTTTATAAGTGCTGTTGATTAGAACTATTGCTTAACCCTATTCTTATCTTATTAGATCCCCTGGATGATAAGTGTTGTATAATAAATAATTTAACATAATAAAAACTTTAAGTTTTGCTAAAAATTGGCCTAATCTGAGTCTGAATCGTTCCAGAATCAAGCTTTAAGCTCATCCTTACCGATGAATTGTTTGACAGGACTTATGAAAAACTGGTGAAAAACTGGGCATCAAACGCCCATATGTAGTAGGAATAAGTAGTAGGGATAAGTAGTAGGGATAAGTAATAGGGTGCGTTAATAACCAACCCTGTAGGTATATTTACTGGGTAAGTCCTGTTTAAGGGTCGTGTCCAACTAAACGGGCAAGGGGTCTCCCGTTATAATCGCGTGATTTAACGGGTTAGAAGTTACCGTAAGACAGTTGAGCCTTATTTCATATAACTTAAACTTATGACTCACAGACTGTCGCTTATAAAGGCTAAACTGTCTAAGGCGCGCGTCTCCGGGGAATTGCCCGACTGGGTATATTGGTTCTTGAGATATTGTTTGAGTTGTTTAACTAAGGGCTGATGATACTGACCTACTGCTACAGAATTAAGCCGAACACCGAACAAGTAGCCATCATGGAAAGATGGCTAGAACTATTGCGCCGTCACTGGAACTATGCTCTAGGGCAAAGACTTGATTGGCTCAATAGGAGTCGTTGCTCTATTGATAGATGTAGTATCGTTAGTGAACCAATTGGTGAAATACCAGAACCACTCAATTATTACACTCAGCAATCAGCCCTCAAGGAAACCAAACGGTTGTTCCCTGAGTACAAAAAAATTTACGCAGAAACTCAACAAGTTAATCTACAACGACTTAATAAAGCGTGGGAAAGATGGAGGAAACCTGTCAAGGGTGGCAAGCGGGGTGGAAGACCTCGTTTCAAGAAGCCTGGAGAACTTAGATCTTTTGTCTTTCCTAGGGTGAATAGTTCTAAAGCGGGGGCGCACTTAATTGATGGAGTTTTAAAACTAAGCAAGATCGGTTCTATTCCTGTGGTAATGCATCGACCATTGCCGGATGGATTCACTCTCAAGCAGTGTACTATTGTCAAAAAAGCTGATGGTTGGTATTGCTGCATTTCAATGAAGGATCATACCGTCCCTGAAATATTACCTATAGATTCAGTTAAGTCTGCTGTCGGAATTGATGTTGGCTTAGAAAAGTTTTTAACTACATCTGACGGTGAAGCAGTACCGATCCCACAGTTCTACAGGAAGGCTCAAGACAGACTGGCATTAGCTCAAAAAGCGATGTCCCGTCGTGTCAAGGGTTCTAACAACTGGAAAAAAGCTAAAAAGCAAGTTAGCTTGTTGCATCTTCACTTAGCTCGTTGCAGAAAAGAGTTTCATTATCAGGTTGCTCATTGGTTGTGTAATAAATATGACTTAATTGCTCACGAAAATTTAAATATCAAAGGACTTGCTCGAATAAGACACGCAAAATCAATACATGATGCTGCGTGGGGGTCATTTCTAGAAATCTTACAAGCAGTGGCGGTCAAACGCGGTTTGTTAGTCCAGGAAGTTAATCCACGGGGTACAAGTATCGAGTGTTTCAATTGTGGAGCTTCAGTTGAGAAAAATCTCGCTGACAGAGTCCATCATTGTCCTGATTGTGGAGTAAAAATTGACCGCGATTGGAATAGTGGCATCAACATTTTGAATCGTGCATTAATGGCGGTTGGACTGCCGCTCAATGGCTGTGGTAAATCGATACAGGATATCGAGGAGCAGCAAGTCTCATTTGCGAATTTGAGAAGCCCACATCATAATCTCTGATTTGATGTGGGAGTGGTCACAAAATCTTCAGGGCGACTAAAGCTGCTATGTCGGTACCGGTAGTCGCTGATGGGATAAACCCGTGCATCAAAGCGCTACCTCAGTTTTTGATTCCCGCTCCTGCCTAGACGGGGCTTGATTGCCTCAGAGGATTTTTTGTAAGCACTTACACCTTTAAGGTTGTTGTGTCAATACCCAAACGTGATCGATCCTAGAAGTAAAGAAAGTGACTCAAACTAACTTCGATTTTCTCGCCGAAACCGATCCCACGATAGCCACGTATCTGGGAGAAGAACTCCAACGCCAACGGGAGCATCTGGAACTTATTGCTAGTGAGAACTTCACCTCCCCAGCGGTGATGGCAGCACAAGGCTCAGTGCTAACTAACAAATATGCTGAGGGATTGCCCGGAAAGCGCTACTATGGCGGCTGTGAGTTCATTGACAAAGTCGAACAAGTAGCGATTGACCGTGCTAAAGAACTTTTTGGTGCTGCTCATGCCAATGTGCAGCCCCATTCTGGCGCTCAAGCGAACTTTGCAGTATTTCTAGCCTTACTAAAACCTGGTGACAAGATTATGGGGATGGATTTGTCCCATGGCGGACACCTTACCCATGGGTCACCGGTCAATGTGTCGGGCAAATGGTTTGAGGTGTGTCACTACGGTGTCAGCCAGGAGACTGAACAATTGGACTATGGTCAGATTCGGGAACTTGCTCTGAAAGAGCGTCCCAAACTGATTATTTGCGGCTATTCCGCCTATCCCCGAATCATTGACTTTGAGAAATTCCGGGCCATTGCTGATGAAGTGGGTGCCTACCTGATGGCGGATATGGCTCACATTGCTGGTTTAGTTGCTACTGGTCATCACCCTAACCCCCTTCCTCACTGCCATGTGGTCACTACTACCACTCACAAGACCCTGCGTGGTCCAAGGGGTGGCTTGATTCTGACCAATCAATCGGATTTGGGTAAAAAGTTCGATAAGGCAGTGTTTCCCGGAACTCAGGGGGGTCCGTTGGAACATGTGATTGCTGGTAAAGCTGTTGCCTTTGGGGAAGCCTTGACCCCAGCATTCAAAACCTATTCTGCCCAGGTGATTGAAAATGCTAAGGCTTTGGCAACGGCACTGCAAAACCGGGAGTTAAAGATTGTTTCTGGTGGTACAGATAACCATGTATTACTGGTAGATTTGCGCTCTATTGGTATGACAGGTAAGCGAGCTGACCAACTGGTGAGCGGTGTCAAGATTACGGCTAACAAAAACACTGTTCCCTTTGACCCAGAGTCGCCCTTTGTCACCAGTGGCTTGCGCCTAGGTTCCCCCGCCATGACTACCCGAGGCATGGGAGTGGCAGAATTTACTGAGATTGGTAATATTATTGCCGATCGCTTACTGAATCGAGAGGATGAGCAAGTGGCAACTCAATGTCGCCAGCGTGTGGCACAGTTATGCGATCGCTTTCCTCTGTATCCCCATTTGACCATTCCTTTACCAAGTTTGGTCTAAGGGTTGAGGGTTGACGGTTGAGGGTTAAGCGTCAGCATAAAACCAACAGTAGGGTGGGCTAATAACGCACCCTACTGTAGTCTTCGCTTTGGTTTATCAGGGAGTCGGGAGCGGTGCGCTTGACCCGTAATTAAATTACGGGTCAAGCGCACCGAGGGAGTCGGGAGTCGGTAACTTCGGATTAAAAGAACTGTCCGCCGTAACCCACCAATAGTCAGCGATTTCAGTTGTCTTAAGATTTAG
>NZ_JAAHIE010000519.1:0-4938 GCF_010671945.1 Moorena sp. SIO4E2 | reverse complement strand
TAGGAGAAGCAGTCAAGCCAGTAATGCATTTCGTGATGGGAAAACTGTTAAACCTGAAATTCAAAAAGAATTAAACCAGATAGATGATATTGGAGGAATACATCTTAATAATTATTTTGAGTCAATACTGGATGGAGAATACCTCAAAAAATATACTCCTAGTTCAGAGTATAACTATTGCGAAATACCGGAGGATTTAAAAAAATTATAACGTTTAGTACTAGTATGAGTTTGGGGATTTGGACGACAAATTATAGGTAAAACCAAAGGTATAGGCTCCAAATGCTTCACCGGAAAAGAGTAAACTAACCAGACCCTAGTAGACACTACTCTACTTAATCAACTGATGTGATGAGATATGACTGAATTTGAACCAGCAACTACCAAGTCTGAAAACTATATTGAAAAGCCGGAAGATCGTGAAAAGCTTGAAGATTGGTATCGCAGAGAAAAAAGACTTCAAGTCTTAATAATTTTGATATTGTTAGCACTTTTAATAATTTCTAGTTTTGGACAGTTGGCTCTATTAGATTACTCGTTTGGGGAAAGACTTGCTCTGTCAAAGGGTGATAAAATATTTGGAATTGAGACTAAGAATTTACTCAGTTTATTGGTAACAGGTGCTTTACCCATAACCTCCATAGTAGATGGGTCTGGAATTATTAGCAAAAAAATTAAGATACCTTTACCATTAACTAATGGATTATCTATAATTTGGCTGGTGCTCTTAGGAGATATATTTTTGAATTTCCAAGCCGTATTAGTCAGCAACGAATCCGGAGCAGTAGATCAGTTAATACCGGTTATTGCTTTTGTTGTAGCCATAATTTTTTCCACAGCTTCCCTTTGTCTAAGTAGAGGCATAGTAGCCGCTAGCAAAAAATTCATGGCCGCCAGAAAAAATCTTCAAATCCTAATGGTATATGGGATTAACCCTACCCCCTTGTATAAGGATAATGAACAACTTAAGTTAAGAGAAGAGAATCAAGCAGCAACAACAAAGGCTGAACAGGAACGAAAAATAGTTGTAGAAGAAATTAATCAACACCAAGAAGCTTTAGAATTGGTAATCAAACTCGACAAAAATAAACTTAAATATCCCAAAATAGAAGCAAATAAAACCACAAAAAGTATCCAGGCAATTAACCAATTATTGAAAACCAAATTAGAGCGGTTATTTTCCCCTAACCCTAAATGTATTCAAAACAAAAAAAGTATTAATTACGGGGATAAAACTGCCAAATAAAACTATAATAAAAACCGAGTTATTGACGAAAATAAAGTCTTTAAAATAAGCATTAATCTATCAGCATTAAGCGTGGATATGAATCCTAGTATGGTAAGCTGTTAGGCATTAAAAATGCCTAACAGTTTAGCCATTTTTTGATAAACCGCTTGCGACCCATAGACGCGAAGCGCGGCTCCGGTGTGCAGTAGGACGCGAAACCGAAGAGGGTTATATGCTCTGAGGGAACAGGCAAGGGGCAGCCAGAGGTTGGGCAGGTTCTGATATAGCACTACCCATTAAGATGTTTGACATTCCATAACTCCGAAACGTAAGTAATCGCTTACTTTTAGGTGCGACCCGTGGCGAATTTAATTCGCCGAACGCGCCCCGCGTCTCCTACGGAGAACGGAAAGCGCACCTTTGACTTCTGACCCAAGAACCTTGCTGACTTGCGCGTAGCGCTATACCCTTTCTTGAAAAGGGATGCCACATCAGATTGTCCGATGATTGGCTCGGGGTAATCGGTAATCCTACGACCATTACTCATTACCCATTACCAAAAGGGAGGAAAAAAAAGTCTATACTCTGGGATTTGAGCAACCAGACATTCTATATTTAGGGAAATTTGGCGAGAAGCTGCCAGAGGAAGTGAAACAAAAGGCGATGGAGACGAAACAGGCAATTGTTGATCACACAATTCAATTAACACGCGGGAGAATGGCACACGGCTTAAGGTCAAACCTAGATTAGATATGGAATAGTCAAAAACTAGACACCGATGAGCATTTAGCTTATCGACCATGACCTTCTACTTAGGGGAAATGACTTGGTATGGACAGATGTGAGTAGCCCCGATGGAGTGTTGTGAGCGGAGTGTTGTGAGCATTGGGTTACAGAGGCAATCAGAATCGATGCCATCAGCTGCCGTTTTTCCAGAGGAATCTGGCGGGAGTTCCCTATTTTACAGCTTGCAGTTATTGTGTGAGGATGTTAGATCAAATTGGAGTCAAAGGTACTACTCCTACTCCCGTTGCTATGGGAGTTATGTGAAGTACCGACAACTAAATCGAAGATTATGGTTGAGGCTTCTAGTTTCATCCGCTATCCCCTTCTGCGTAGAATCCCCCGTCCTTGACACCAGGGAGAGTTCAAAAAAGAACACACAAGCAGTGTTAATTCGCTTCCTTTCACTTATCAGGAACCCATTGTTAATGTTTAAGGAGTAAAGTATATAAACAATTATGCCCAGTAAACAAGTTTTTGTTCGAGAATACAAAGTAAGAGCCCACAGGCGTACTATCCATACACGGGTTTACAAGTTCATTTGCCACTACTGCAATACCCCTGCAGAGAGGGAGACTTATGCTACCTGTTGTCCCAAGTATGGAAATCGCTGCAAAGGAGTAGCCAGAAAGTGTCTTCGCTATCAACACGCTAACGAATCTGGGGGAAAAAAGTAGATGTCTTATGTTCCATCACAGCCATCGCTACCATCGCAAAGTCAAAACATGTTAGCAGATTTGGTTGATTACTACCGACAAATGGTGGAGTATCATGAACAAGCTGCCACAGTTGCAAGAGAACAGCTTAACCATGCTAAAGCTTTGCTAAATACAAATGCATTAGCTCTACCAGAAAACAACTCCAACAAGTTCCTGCCTCCTGGAAATAGCAACCACAACCAGCAGGAAAAATACTACCTCACCACGCCAGTAGCTGAATTGCCCGCAGACTTCTCCACTGAAACTGAATTAGAGGAGTCAGCATTAGCACTCAAACAACAACTCGATTACCAGGAGCAGAGGATTACAGAAGCCATTGACCGACTCCTGGAAACCCACAGGGGTACGATCTTCCGAGTTGATTACCTGATCAGGGAGCTGTTTGGAGAGTTGGATAAAGACGATATTGCCTCGAAAACTTCTCTGGTCAAATCCATTTTGTTGAAAGGAGAGAGCCAGGGGTTATGGGACTCTATCCCTGACTCTCCAGGTTGCTACACCTTTTCTCTTGAAGATTTTCCCGATTTAGTTGCTACCAATAAACCTCAGAGAAAGCCTGCCAAGAGCAAAGTTCGTCGGCCTTCTCCGCTACCTAAGTTAGAGCAATTAAAGTATATGACCTTATATGAGCTCGTGGCTTCTGTGTTAAGAGAACACTATCCACAGATCATGAGTGCCGCAGATGTTTTGGACGTGCTTTATCCTAATGGTTTGGATCCTAAGAAGAAAAATGTAGCCCGTAAATCCATTAGTAACACCTTAACTAAAGGATGTGAATCTAAAGGCTGGAAACGAGTCCAGCCGGGGCGATATATCTGGGCTGGCGGTTTCACCTAAAGCTGAGTTCCGACACAAACGTTGTTGGTTATTGACAAACTATAACAGGACTTAGGCAGTGACTTTATCTGTAGGGTGCGTTAATAAAGCACCCTACTACATAAGCGCATTTAATGCCCAGTTTTGCGTAAGTCCTGCTCTTGCTAAAGTGATGTCTGATTCTGATATGTATAGCAGAAGTCATTTGTCAGAAGTCATTTGTCAGAAGTCAAACTCTTGCGCTTACAAAGGGTGTGAGACTTTTGTCATGTCCTAACTGCCCTGGCGACTGCTATATTTATAGTTCTATTCCCTTGTCCGAAGTTCCCTATTGCTCACCACTGCGGCGAAGTCTAATTAAATAGATACAGACTTTCAAGCACCGTAACTCTGCCATGCCTGCCAAAAAATATAAATTGATAGGGAAAACAACAGCGTGCGAAATCCATTGCTCACCACTTGGTCTGGTAACTTTGGCAAAAAGCGAGTACTAATTTGCGCTCCCAAAAAGCCTCCTATGCCCAGCAGCAGTCCCTCAATCCATAAGACATTTCCCTGTAAGGCATGTCCTACAGAGGCTGAAACTGCTGTAATCACGATTACCCCTAGACTTGTCTGAATCGCAGTTTTAATCGGTTCTCCTAGGAGCAACATTTGGAGTGGAACCATAATTGTTCCCCCACCAATACCAAATAGACCAGCTAATAAGCCAGCCAAAGCACCTGTCGCTATCCTTGCTACAGTAGCTTTGGTGGAAGAGTTTGAAGAAGGTGTGTTGTTTGGTGCTCTTTGAGATTCCTGTTGCGCTCTAGACTTAAGCTGTTTGCGTAGTTGGATCAAATATATCGTAACCAATAGCAGTATCCCAAAGGCTACCAGTAACAAGTAAGGAGGGAACAGGTCCGCTAGATAGGCACCAATTTGTGCTGTGATTAGAGCCGGAAATCCGATGCCAATTACACTTTTTAGATCAAAGTAGCCCATCCGCCAGTTTTGCACTGTACCAGAGCTAGCCGTAATCACAATCGACAGACTACTGGTAGCCGCCGCTTGAACTGGTTGATATCCTAATGCCACTAACAAGGGGACGAGCACTACACCGCCGCCAATGCCGAGAAATCCGGCAAGAATACCTGCTAATAAACCGGAACCAGCAAAAATCAATAAATGGGTAGGAGTCAAGCCCTTCGCTCCAATTCAAAATTATCAATTCAAAATTAAAAAATACCCCACGAATTAATTCGGGGGCTTGAAACATCGCTATCGGCTTTCGCCGACGCTGCGCGAACGCGACCATTCAAAATTAAAAAATACCATATAAATGAATTCAGGCGCTTGTATCCTTAGGTGCGCTTGACCTTGGCGAATTTAATTCGCCAAGGTCAAGCGCAC
>NZ_JAAHIE010000518.1:0-4980 GCF_010671945.1 Moorena sp. SIO4E2 | reverse complement strand
TGGTTTGAGCGGATTGTAATACAAACGGCAGCTGCATTTGCCCGGAACCAAATAGTTCCCCTACCACTTTCATCCCGTCCAGCAAAAAGGTATTGATAATCTCCAGGGGAGGATATTTTTCTCGGGCTTTCTCCAGTTGTTCTTCTAAACCAATCCGTTCCCCATCAATAATATGACGCTTGAGCCGCTCTTCTACCGATAGGTTTTCATCCTGAGAGCGATCGCGTTTTGTAGTTTTCCCTTCAAACAGAGTAGTCAGCTCGGCCAAGGGGTCATAGGTACACACATCCCCATCAAACTCCCGCTGATCATAAATCAGTTTTCGACAAACCTCTTGATGCTCTGGCTCAATCTTGGCTAAGGGTAAAATCTTACTAGCACTAACAATTGCTGCATCCATCCCTGCTTGCATTGCTTCGTGCAAGAACATGGAATTAAGCACAATTCGTGCTGCTGGGTTTAGTCCGAAGGAAATATTAGAAACCCCTAGGATAACATGACACCCAGGCAATTCTTCCCGAATCCGACGAATGGATTCGATTGTTCCTTTGCCGTTTTCCCGATCTTCCTCAATGCCTGTAGAAATTGGTAACGCTAGAGTATCAAAGAAGAGTTCATGAGCCGGGATACCATATGCGATCGCATCGTTATAAGCACGTTTAGCAATTTCAAACTTTTTATCTGCTGTCCGGGCCATACCATCTTCATCGATAGTACCAATTACCACTCCCGCGCCATAAATTTTAGCTAACTCAAGTACCTTATAGAACCTAGGTTCCCCATCTTCGTAGTTAGTGGAGTTCAGGATACACTTACCCCCAACTACCTTTAAGCCAGCCTCCATCTTTTCCCATTCCGTGGAGTCCAGCATCAGGGGTAAGGTGGAATTTGTGACTAAACGGGAGGCCAATTCGTTCATATCCCGAACTCCATCCCGTCCCACATAGTCCACGTTAACATCTAGGACGTTAGCCCCTTCCCGGATTTGGGATTTAGCCAAAGATACCAATCCATCCCAATCTTCTGCATTGAGCATGGTGCGGCACTTTTTAGAACCACTAGCATTGAGCCGTTCACCAACAATTAGGAAAGAATTATCTTGCTCATAAGGCTGGGAGCTGTAAATCGATGCTGCTGACGGTTCATGCTTAGGATTTCGCTCCTTCGGGGTCAGGGTTTGGGCAAGCTCCGCTAACTGTTGAATATGATCTGGCCTAGTACCGCAACAGCCACCAATAATTTGTACTCCCAAATCCTCTATAAAATGCATCAGTGCCATCCGCAGTTCCATGGGAGTAAGCCTGTAGTGAGCGTGCCCTCCGACATTTTCCGGTAATCCCGCATTAGGGATACAGGAAACCACAAATGGGGAACACTCAGACAAGTATTTGATATGTTCCTTCATTTGCTCTGGCCCAGTGGCACAGTTAAGACCAAGGATATCAATCGGGTAAGGCTCTAGAATAGTTAGCGCCGCATTAATTTCTGACCCCACCAGCATAGTACCCATCACTTCCATAGTGATCGATACCATCAGTGGCAGTCTTGCCCCTTTTTTTTCAAATACCTCTTCTATGGCATTCAGCGCTGCCTTAATTTGCAGCACATCCTGACAGGTTTCCACGATCAGCAAATCAGAACCGCCATCATACAACCCTAAGGCTTGTTCCACATAGGCGTTCTTCAAGGTATCAAAATCAATATGTCCCAGGGTAGGGAGTTTAGTACCAGGACCCATGGACCCTGCCACAAACCTAGGTTTTTCTGGAGTAGAGTATTCCGCTGCCATCCGTTTCGCTAGTTCCGCAGCGGCTTTATTTAGGTAATAGGCTTGGTCAGCTAGATCATATTCTGCCAGTACAATCGAGGTACCCCCAAAGGTATCCGTTTCAATCACATCTGCTCCCACCTCCAGGAAGCCCCGATGCACCTTTTCCACTGCTTCTGGTTTAGTATGGACAAGGTACTCATTACATCCCTCGTACTCAGGTCCACCAAAGTCTTCAGCGGTGAGGTTTTGGGTTTGGAGAGACGTTCCAGTTGCCCCATCAAATACGATAACCGGGCGCTTTGGGCTATGGAGGTGATTGAGAAAAGGGCTATTCATAGATTCAGTTATTTGTTGACTTCAGTGGTGTGTTGACCGTTGACAGTTTACGGAATTTTATTCATTTATGTCGGCTCTTATAATTAGTTTATCAAAAATCACCCAAATTATTTTATTTAATTTTTGCTATAATTTAAATTTTAGGTCAAATTAGTTTTTTCCCAACAGTTTATGTTTATAATTTCAAGGGTTTAATTAACTTCAGTTAAAGGGTGAAACAAACAGTAATTTACAAATTACATTATCAAATAATTAGTATAAATTCAATAGTGTGCAACGTTAATAAACTAGTTTCGTAAACCCATTAAACCAGATTTATAGCGTTGATAATACTTATAGTTAACAGATGCAGCGCTAACGACTCAGTTTACGTCGGCACGGATCTCTTGGAAAAGCCCAAGGGATAGTCGGTCCCTAAAGTGCAGCACAAGTTAGGCAGCGCAGGGATTAAAAACTTGGCTATACTTTGGCTAGCCGATTGTACCAAATTCCAGAAACTGCTGAAAGACAATCTCCTCTAAAAAATGCTATAATATAGAGTAATTATGTGAGGGAAAAGACCATGCAAGTTAAAGACTTGACTATTGATGAGTGTAAGCTCCTCATCCAAGAAACAGTCACTGAAACTCTAGAAGCACTGTTGAGCGATCCTGATAAAAATAAACAACTAAGACCTGAGGTTGTGCAGGAGTTGATTGATTCGCTTCACCGCACTCAACTTGGAGAGCCTGGTATTCCTGCAGAAGAAGTAGCTGAGAAACTTGGCTTGAATTGGTAATGAGCTACCGCGTAGAGTTTACAGCAAAGGCAATGGTCGGGTTGGAGTCAGTTACTTAAAAGAACGAACTAGTTTTTTTTATCCTAAAGCTGCTTTTGCCCAGTGGGTTGCTATAGCAATCGGTGTCGGAATTGTGATAATTTTTGATGCCCTATTCCCTATTCCCTATTCCCTATTCCCTATTCCCTACTCCCTACTCCCTACTCCCTACTCCCGATTCCCGATTCCCTTATTAACCCATTCACCCTAGATTCTAAATTTAAGCCAATGTGGCAATACAACTAGAGATAAATCGTTTGTAATAACTATAGAAGGCTTGATTCCCTATTGGGAAAAAAACAAGGAGAAATTAACATGGCAGTTATCAACGGTGATAAGGGGAATAATACTCTCGTTGGTACTCGGTTTGACGATGAGATCAATGGTTTTGATGGCAGAGACGTACTCATCGGGAACAGGGGTGATGATACCCTAAATGGAGGGGATGATTCGGACTTACTATTTGGTGGAAGAGGTCACGATTCCCTCAACGGTGGCGGACATGATGACTTCCTGTTCGGAAACCAGGGCGATGATATTCTTGATGGCGATACTGGCAATGACCGCCTGTTTGGGGGGAGTGGCAACGATAAGTTAATGGGTAGCTTTGGCAGAGATGCCCTCAACGGTGGCAGTGGCAATGATACCTTAGTTGGTGTGGATATCTTTGACGAACAACCCGGTCAGTTGGAGAGGGATACCCTCACTGGTGGTTCAGGCAAAGATACCTTCGTTCTCGGAGATACTCAGACAGTTTATTATGATGATAGTCAAGTTCGATTCATCATTCAGCCCCCTCCTACAGAACCCCCACCAAGCTACGCTTTGATTACTGACTTTGAACCTGGTAAAGATGTTATTCAGCTGAAAGGAGCCATAGAGTATACATTAGAAGATGTTGAGCTTCTTAATGGCGTTTCCGGTCTAGGAATCTTCTTCGATGCTGACGGTTTTGATGGTAACGGTTCTGAGCAACTGATTGGTATTATCCAAAGCCAAGAATCCTTAGATGGCCTGCAAATTAATATTGGTCGGGCAATCACGACTATTTCATAATTCCCCAGAAGAGAGTGTCGGAAGTGTCGCAAGTGTGGGTAAATTTTGAGTGGTAATGGGGTATCGAACGATGGGATCGCCTCAAGCAAGAAATGCGATCGCGTAACGTGGCCTTAGGTCAATCGCATTCATCCCATCCTTAGATACCCTCAACTTTTTCCTGTTTCCTGTTCCCTTGTTTACATCTTAACTAAAAATGCTATCGCTATTTCAGTTTCCTGTCTTTTGTTGCGATAAAAGATAGGAAGCTGATTTTTTTGATTACCAAAAATAACTCCAATTAAGTAAGCTATCAGCTGTCAGTTGCGTAGGGTGCGTGGCGTTGCTGATTCTGGGTATGGTTTCGCCCCCCTAGCCCCCCAATTTTGGGGGGAACAAAACTCTCTATCAAAGTCCCCCGCCCCCCTAGCCAACCAATTTTATGGGGAACAAAACTCTCTATCAAAGTCCCCCAAAGTTGGGGGATTTAGGGGGCTTGACCAAAACCAAACGTACGCTCGTTCATACTTCAATTGAGCAACGCCGATTTTTTTTAACTACCAATAAAAAACCAATTAACTAAGCATTCATTATTAGATTAATGCTGAATGCTTATAGTTTACATTATAAACCAAAAGCTGATGATAACAACACCAAAAATTATCAGTTTATTTTAAGATTATTACCTCTTACTTATTCCCACAATTACCACACTTTCCACACTCTCCTATTACCCATATTTCGTAATAAAAAAAAATTCCTAAATCCCTTGGCTAGTAGTTAATTTATGTATATATTAATAATATAACCACTTAAGAGAAAAGATTCTGATGACTGAAAACATTCCCCCCACCCCGGACAACCAAGGTCGCAAACCTAATCAATTCAAGCTCTTGTTGATCGGAACTCCTCAACAGGTTCACGATACGATTAATGCGCTGTATTCCGTTAAATACGCATATCCCTACGAGTGGAGCACTCCCGAGCCCACCGAAAAGCCTGGTGAGGTGATGACCACTTT
>NZ_JAAHIE010000517.1:0-4987 GCF_010671945.1 Moorena sp. SIO4E2 | reverse complement strand
CAAGATAGTCGGAACTACCCAAGCAGCTTTTCTTCTAGGGATTTGCGTCCAACGAGTTCGCCAACTTCTGAAAAATGGTAGAATTAAGGGCGCTCAAAAAGTAGGCAGATTTTGGCAAATTCCCCTATTTAACGGCTTGCCTAGGGTCAGTCCTGGTCGCCGTGGACCCAAGGGAACCTGGAGAAGAGGTTTCCAAAAGGTGGCGAGTTACATCCACGTCAACCAGAACGTGATTAAGCAAAATAAAAAGAACAACACCTACAACCCTGTGCTCACTGTCAAACAAGGTAACCGCAACACCTACGGTCATTATGTAGAAATCAAGGGTCCATCTCGGTTAGTCTATCAACCCAATTGTCCCAAGGATTGTGGAGCTACGGTGTGGCTGGAAGTTGACCCTTCTGTCGAAATTCTCACTAAAGTTTTTAGTTAATTGCAGGATGGGTATTAGCTTAGCGTTGCTGAATTAAGGAATGAATGCGCGATAATCTGGTTTTATTAAAGCCCCCTAAATCCCCCAATTATGGGGGACTTTGAGAGTTTTGTTCCCCCACCGGTGCGCTTTCCGTCGGCGAATTAAATTCGCCACGGGTCGCACCGCAAAATTGGGGGGCTAGGGGGGCGAAACCATACCCAGAATCAGCAACGCCATTAGCTTGGGGTCATTTCAGCTGGAAGCTGCTTGTTTGCGTAGCTTAAGAATTTAAAAACAAGGTGTTAACTTGAAGGTTAAAACTTTAAAATTAATGGCTTTTGGTGTTCCTTGGCCTAAAGGCCAGGCTACGGGAACGGGTAGGTTTAAATTTGGCAAGTAGACAACTGCGGCCAAGTTTACTGTAGTTGGTTTAATGTTGTTGGCAAAGCGTTCAACTCAAACAGGACGCAAAAGTTATCCCTAGATGACTCATAGATCTACTTACTTGTTACTTGTCAAATTCAGCCAACGCAAAACTTATTCCTATATACACTGATAGATTGACAGATCTATTACATTAGTTGTCAATTTCTTGCCTTGCTCTTGACTACTGTTCCTGTTGTTTGTCACTCTAGCACCAGGAAAACTAATTAATAGTTCTTACCTAAGAAAAACAGTTACGATATGGTAAGTAATGTTTAGATTTGTTGCAGTAGTAAAAAGTTCATCTCTGTTAACCTTGGGTGTATTAGCAGTCGTTAGTAACCTAATCCTGAAACCTTTAGAAGCTGGGGCTGTTGTTAATGATCAGAGTCTGGTCTTCGTAAAGGATTCATTGCCACAGGAACCAGTGCCAATTCCAGAGAAATTGAACAAAGGGGATAATCAGGTTTTAGGGAGCGACACTGTAACAAATTTCAACGCCATGGGTATTAACCAGCTCCCGAGTCCTCCAGCCCCAGCAAAAATTAGTCAAGCCCTACCTCCGAACCTACCTCCGGGTATAGAGCTACCGGAGGATCGGCTGCCGGAGAGACCTCCCTCTCTGGAACCAGCGCCAGAACCCCAACCTCCCCAGAAACTTCCTCCTGTGGATGAACTTCTTGACCCATCTACCCCTAGCCCTGATCTACCGGACGAAATTCTGGAGGATATTCCAAGACGAATCGTCATTAAACGCTTTAATATTATTGGCTCAACGGTATTCAGCCAGGAAAAATTAGCGGAAATTACCGATCCTTTCCTCAATCAACCCATCTCCTTGCCAAGATTATTTAAACTCCGGTCTGAGATCACCAAGTTATATGATCAGGAAGGATACGTTAACTCTGGAGCCTATATCCCACCTCAGGAACTTGAAGATGGGGTAGTTACCGTTGAGATTATCGAAGGGGAATTAGAAGATATTATTGTCAAGGGTCTGAGTCGGCTTAATCCTAATTACATCAAAAGCCGTCTTGCGATCGCTACCAAGAAGCCTCTGAATGTAAGGCGCTTACTGAACGGCTTACAAATGCTGCGACTCGACCCTCTAATTGCCAACATCTCAGCTGAATTGTCAGCGGGGGTGGAGCCTGGGGAGAGTTTGCTAGAAGTAACAGTAACTGAAGCCGATACTTTTAGCACCCAAATAGTAATAGATAATGGGCGCTCTCCCAGTGTAGGAAGCTTTCGGCGTCGTCCCCAAATTCGAGAAGGCAATTTACTGGGATTGGGAGATGCTTTAGAATTCAACTACACCAACACCGATGGTAGTGATACCTTTGATGTCAGCTACACCTTACCGATTAATCCCCGTAATGGTACTCTGCGCTTGGCTTATGGGACAACAGCTAGTGAAGTAATTGAGCCTCCTTTTGATAGGATAGATATTGACTCAGAATCACGGTTTTATGAGATAACCCTGCGCCAGCCTGTATTCCAAACCCCTACCGAAGAAGTAGCTATTGGTATCACCGGCTCACGCCAGGAAAGTGAAACATCTATCTTGAATAGACCCTTTGCTTTATCAGCAGGAGCTGATGATGAAGGGCGTACGCGGATTAATGCCATCCGGTTATTCCAAGAGTGGACTAAGCGCAGTGAGCAACAAGTGTTAGCAGCTCGTTCCCAGTTAAGTATCGGGATTAGTTCAGGAGATACTACGATTAACAGGGGTGGACCCGATAGCAATTTCTTCGCTTGGCGTGGTCAAGGGCAATGGGTAAGGCTACTGGCACCAAATACTATATTATTAATCCGAGGGGATGTGCAACTAGCAGACCGAGGCTTGGTACCATTAGAACAGATAGGGATTGGGGGTTTACAGAGTGTACGGGGCTATCGCCAGGATCTGATTCTATCCGACAATGGTGCGTTTATTTCTGCGGAGCTGCGTCTGCCAATTATTCAGAATCCTGATAGCGGAACTCTAGTGCAGTTGACTCCTTTTCTTGATTTTGGTACTGGCTGGAATAGAGACGATGATATTGATGATAACACGATCGCATCCCTTGGTCTAGGTTTGCGATGGCAGCAAGGAGATTTACTGGAGGCTAATATCGGCTGGGGCTTGCAGTTAGTGGATGTTGAAACTAGGGATAGAACGTTACAGGAAGATGGCTTCTACTTTTCGGTGATTTTTAGACCATTTTGAACATAAAAATTAAAATTCTAAATTCTAAATTCTACATTCTAATTAAGATAGCGTTTTTCATAGTGATGAGGTGCAGCAAGGGAGAAAATGAATCATGGTCAAAAAAAGGATATATTATGGTAGTCTAGCGAGAGTAAATCGAAAATCCTTAGGGTTGAGGATAAGGCGGTGGATAAGGTTACCTCTAATTGCTATATTAACAGCGTTACTGTGCAATTTAGTCCCTCCGGTTTTAGCGACAGTCCCACAAACTTTGAAAGTGGAAAGGTTGAAGGTTGAAGGGGATATTGCTCTTAAAGCTACTAACCTTAAACCTGATCACCTTAAAGCTGCTAATCTTGACCTTTCGGCCACGCTACGGGAAAAACCTGCTAACTTTAAACCTGCTAACTTTGGCCTTTCGGCCACGCTACGCGAACAACCTAAGAACCTTGAACAGGCTAACCTGACAGTTTCCAGGTTACTTAAACAGGGGAAAGGTCTTTACGATTCAGGTAGATTCGCCGAAGCAGTAGATGTTTTAGAACAAGCTCTTAAGACTAATCAGGCTCAGGGAGATCAACTCTCAGAAGCGATGGTGTTGAGTAATCTCTCGTTGGCTTATCAGCAACTGGGGTTATGGACTCAAGCCAAGAATGCGATCGCTAATAGTGAAAAAATATTGCGCTATATAAAAAACCGGGATAAGTCTACAGCATACTTACAAGTGCTGGCGCAATCCCTAATGATAAAAGGAAGTATTGAGCTTGGTTCATCAGAATCAAAAGCAGCAATGGAAAGTTGGGAGCAAGCTGCGCTAACTTATGGTGAATTAGGGGATGAAGCTGGTCAGATTCGCAGTCGGATTAATATAGCGCAAGCCCTACAAGACTTAGGAATGTATAAGCGGGCGTTGAATCTACTCAATCAGGTCGAGGAATCCTTAGTTGCTCAACCTGACTCTTTGAACAAAGCGATAGGATTGCGATCCCTTGGGAATATGCGTCAATTAGTAGGAGAGCTGAGCCAATCCCGGGAAACCTTAGAAAAAAGCTTAGAGATTGCCCGAAGCTTACCATACTCTCAGGAGATTAGCGCTATATTATTTAGCTTAGGCAATACAGCACGGGCTCAGCAAGAATTAGACGAGGCTATTGATTACTATCAACAAGCATTCGATCAGTCATTAGATCCAATCACTAAGCTTGAAGCCCAATTAAATCAACTTAGCTTATTGATTGATACTAAAAGGATAAAGGAAGCACAAGCACTAATCCCTCAAATCCTGCCCCAACTGGAATCGATCCCTCTGAGCCGCCGCAGTATCTATCTGAGGATTAATTTTGCTCAAAGCTTAAGGCGCGCTTTCCAATGGGCGAGTAAATCGCCCTTGGGTCGCACCTTAATGAAGGATGAAGTTAGAAGTATCAAGGATGAAGGATATGTTCAAACTTTTCTTGATGCAGTCGCTCATGGGGGAAACCCCCAAGACCGCACCGGTAGTCGCTCATGGGGGGAACCCCCAAGACCGCGCTACCTCGCTGCATCGCTAGCCAAGAGACTTCAGCCTTCGGTTAAGAAGGCCATTCAGCCTTCTTATGAAATTGCTAAAATCCTAGCTACTGCGGTACAACAGGCTAAAGCATTGGGAGATAAGCGAGCGGAAGCTTATGCTCTTGGTAGTCTAGGTCAACTGTATGAGCAGAATCAGCAGTTGCCAGAGTCTGAAGACCTGACTCAACAAGCCTTAAAGCTAGCTCAGGAAGTCAATGCTCCGGATATTAGCTATCGCTGGCAATGGCAACTGGGACGTATTTCGACAGGGCTTGGAGAAGAGGAAAATGCGATCGCAGCTTACACAGAAGCTGTTAACACCCTCAAGTCTCTACGCAGTGACCTAGTAGCTGTTAACCAACAGGTCAGGTTTACATTTCGAGAGAGTGTAGAGCCAGTTTATC
>NZ_JAAHIE010000516.1:0-5002 GCF_010671945.1 Moorena sp. SIO4E2 | reverse complement strand
TGAAAAGCAGAATCAGGGGAATTACCATACTGAACTGATAAATTTACCTGTCTGCACCAATTGACCAAGCTCAGTTGATTAATTGCTATGAACGCAGGACCAAATAAGTAATTCATGATCCTGATAGCTGCTAGTTTATGGGTATCTGACATCTGGGGTGAGTCGATTAGCTTCTCGGCTTTCCTACCTGCTAATGCTAATTTGATCTGCTCTATCTCTCGCGTTAGATCTCTTTGGTTAGGTCGTTCCGGTAATTCCACTCCAAGTAATTTCAAAACTTCTAGGGCAATTTTGATCGCTTCTAGAAATTTTCTTTGAGCACAATAGGCTTGCATTTTGACTTCATAGACTTTTCCTTTGTCTAACAGTGTTTGGGCTTTTTGCAAGACTATCTCAGTCAAGGGCTCCATTTGGTCGTAGTTGGCAATTGTATAAGCTGCTTCTGCTGCCTCCACATACAAATCTAAGCTGAGGTTATACTGCTGCGACCAACTCTGGTTACCTAACAAACTTAAGCCGGTCTGGAGATAATTCAAAGCCGGTTGACGAGCAGCTGAGGATTTTGCTTTTTTGCCTGCCCGCAGATTTAATCGAGCTAACTCATCTCGCTCTGTTTGTCCCTCAATTAGCTCCCGACCTTTGTTCAATTGGTTAACAATCTCAAACAGCTTCTGTTCAGATTCTTCAGAGGATGTATTTTGCAGTAACAACTTGCCAATGCCCAGATGTACTGCTTGGGTATCTGCTTTGGGAATCAGCGAGTAAACTGCTTGCTGGATGCGGTCGTGGGCAAATTTGTATTCTACAACTAACTGATTTGACAACCCTTCGATATCAAGTTCCACCAACTGGTAGGCATAGCTAAGGGGTACAATTAGACCAGATTGGAGTGCTGACCGTAAATCAGTTGCAGTTTCCCCTATAGATTTTTCATATATCACTGCCAGTGTTTTCAGCTCAAACTGGTTCCCTATGCAAGCTGCTAATTTTAATAAGGCTTGAGTTTGTGTGGGTAAGTCTTTAACTTTTTTAGTCATCAACTCCACCACATTATCTGTAAGTTCTTGCGCTTTTATTTGCTCTATATCCCACTCCCATTTCTGAGAATGATAGTTAAAATAAAACCAACCTTCAGAATACAGATATTTTATAAACTCATTGATGAAAAACGGATTTGCACCAGTTTTTTCCTGTATCAATTGGGCAATAGGTTTGGCAGTTATTGAATCTACAAAAAAGGTATCAACGATCAGTTGGGTAACATCAGTTAAGGCTAAGGGGGGAAGTAGTATTCTCTTAATTGTTACCCTGGCTTTTTCAAGCTGTTCCAAACTTTGAAGCAGCGGATGTGCTTCGTTTACTTCATTATCCCGATATGCCCCAATGAAAAATAGATATTTATTATCTGCTGCTGTCATCAGGAGTTGAATTAATTCCAGGGAAGCTCTATCTGCCCACTGTAAGTCGTCAAGGAAAATGACTAACGGATGTTCCGGTTGAGTGAATATCTTAATAAATTTTTGAAAAACAAAATTAAAGCGATTCTGGAGTTCTGTTGGCGGAAGCTCTGGGACAGGTGGTTGTGGACCAATAATCAGTTCGACTTCAGGAATAACTTCAATGATTACCTGTCCATTTTCCCCTAATTCAAGTTGCACCTTCTCTCGCCAATTGTTAATCTCTGCCTCACTTTCGGTGAGTAACTGTTGTACTAATGACCGAAATGCCTGAATTAAGGAAGCGTAAGGAATATTTCGTTGAAACTGGTCAAACTTACCAGAAATAAAATAGCCATGTTGCCGAGTCAGTGGCTTATATACCTCCTGTATTAATACTGACTTGCCAATACCAGAATACCCCGAAACCAGCATCATTTCACTAGCTCCTTGGCTGACTCGATCAAAAGCAGCTAATAGGGTAGAAATCTCCTGTTCTCGTCCATACAGTTTTTGTGGTATTTGAAATTGATCGGAAACCTTGTGCTGATCGATTAGCAAAGTATCAATTTGCCCTTTGGTTTGCCACTGTCTGAAACATTCTTCTAAATCTGCCTTGATCCGATAGGCTGATAGATAGCGTTCTTCAGCATTTTTCGCCATCAATTTGAACAATAGCGCTGAAATAATTGGTGGAATATCTGGTTTGATTTCCTGTGGTGGTGTCGGTTGTTTAGCAATATGACAATGGACTAATTCCAAAACATCATTGCTGGGGAAGGGTAACTGTCCCGTCAGCAATTCATAAAAGGTCACCCCCAGGGAGTAAAAATCAGTGCGGTAATCGATGGCTCGATTCATTCGACCCGTTTGTTCTGGGGAAATATAAGCTAGGGTTCCTTCTAATACATTCGGGTTGCGAAAGGTTGATATTTCTCGCGACAGTGTGGTTGAAATACCAAAATCAATTAGCTTAAGCTTACCAGTATTCTGATTTAAGATAATATTTGATGGGTTAATATCTTTGTGAATAATATGCTGCTGGTGAACCTGACCGAGAATGTCAACAATCTCAATGGCCAGGTGGAGAAACTCAGCAATTGTGAATTCCTGCTTCGGAATTATCCGATTGAGAGATTCGCCCCCAAAATCTTCTAACACCATCACCCAGTTAGTTTCTAGCTTTTCCCAGCTGTAAACATCGATTACACCGGGTAAGTTAATAGTTTGGGTTGTTTCATACTCTCGCTTGAACCAAGCAATCCTTTCAGGGGAAGGATAAGCCTGTTTGAGCATTTTAACGATAACAGGTTGGTGATCTGCTCGCCGATTTCCGCGATAGACTAGGGAGTTGGTGCTCTCATGGAGTTTTTCCGTAACTTGGTAACCTGATAAATCGCGCATACTTACCTCCTTGAAAGGAGTTTTTATTATAAAAAACCGCAACCAGTGCGGTTTGAGCTGATTAAATAATAATCCATTTGCCGAATTGTATAAAGTTATGAGTGATTTAAAATCAACTACCCCACCTAACCTAACCGTTAGGTGGGGCTTCTAGGGAATTGAGCTAAAACTCAGAGAATCGAGCTTGATGAAACCTCTCTACACCAAATTCTAGTTAAAGTTAGGTGTGGGTTCTTCTGATGGAGAAGGGTCTGGATCTGGTATGGGAAAAGGGTCTGGATCTGGCAAGGGGTCCGGACCAGGATCAGAAGTGGTAACGGCAAGTGGAACTTGTTTGTCTGCAAATAATGCTGCAATTTTAGCAGGTTCTTTGCTGATTATCGCCGTCTGCTCTGCTTCAGATAAACCCACTTCGTCCATTACGGAACTGGGGTTATTGATGAAAACACTTTGTTTCTTGGGGTCAAGGGCCAAATCTGTTAATAAATTAAATAGTTTACTCATGACGTAATCCTGCAAATGTTTAACGTAGTTACCAAAAATGCCAACTAATTGTCGCTTATCTTCCTCAATAAATTTTATTTATTTAAAATTGACCAAATCTTGCTGGATTGATTCAATATTTTTGGTCGATCTTTATCCAAAATTACTGGAGTTTGATAAATCCTTTCCAGGGTGTACCAATAATTAACCATATAGGAAATATCTCGATAAATTTTTGAGGTACCAAGAATAGTTGGATCTTCCTCCTGCAAAATAGAACTTAAATCATTAAGTAAGAAAAGAACATTGCTGCATGTCTCCGTCAGTGCAAAGTTTTTCCATAGCCATGGTTTTGCCTTCTCTAGATTAGGGTCTTTACTAGGGTTATCTATCACATCATTCAGAACAAGCTTTGTTAATACATGTTGCTTAGCATCATTCTCGTCTATTACCTTTTTTATTTCATCCCGAGTATATTTCCTAGCACTAAGTTGATATCGCAATACCGTTTCACAGAGTTGAGAAAACTTTGAATATACGTCCTCCTTTAATGTATTGAATCTTTTGATAATATCAGCAAGGCTTTCTGATTTTTCTTGCTTTTGCTTAGCTTCAATTACGATGAGGATTAGGCGAGCAATTAAGTCACCTTGCTGAACCGTCCAGGCTTTTTTTGCATAAGCGATCGCTCTACCGTAGAATCTCTCTTTTTTTCCTTGGTCTTGTTTTTTCTTCGTTAAATAAAAACATATCAATGCATGTTCATGAAGATTTATCCTCCTGCTTTCTAAGAATGATACAGGAGAAGAAGAATACTGTAAAACTTCAGATTCCTGAGCTATTACTGTTTCTACTTCTAAATCCCAGTATGAATCCTCGTATTCTTGAGCCAATCTGTAAACTGTTGCTCGCATACCCCAAGCCCAGGTATACGTGGGGATAAGTTCAAGGGCTCTGTTAAGATAATGCAATGCATTTTCTTTACTTTCTTCATCTACTATTTTATTTTTCAGATCTTCTATTATTTTATCTTTCCGATATTCTGGATTACCTTTTTCCTCTTTTTGATCTATCCCTGAATCTTTTATATTGCGAATCATCTTCAGGCGGTAGATTGCTCCCAAATGAGCTAATGCCCACGCATAGTTGTTTTTTTCTGGTAATTCATTACCAAGCGCTGCTTGGAAATGTTCTATAGCTAACTCAACATATTCTTCCTGACGATCTTCAATAATTGCCAACAGACGATAGGTTTCACCTAGCTGTGCATGAGCCCAGAGATACTTACGATTCTTTTCGATGGCTTTTTTTAAGTATTTTCTCGCCTTATGATAATCCATCAACTGGTGGTAAGTTATTCCTAGGTGGGCATTGACCCAAGCATTGTCTGGATACTTAATTTGGAGTTCTTCAAAAATCTCGATCGCCTGTTCATAGTCCCCTGACATGCGAAAAGTTTCTGCTCTTTGGGCATCCATCTTATCCTTGTAATCCATCTTCCTAAAATTCCTCCTTAACTGTTATTTGACACTTAATTCCTTGAGGTTTGTTATCTCAAAAGCTTAACTAGCGAGTAATGCTTGAGTTCTCGGATCATCTCGCCACTCCATCCAAGCTGGGTCGTGACCGACTAACTCAATGGCTTCATCATTAATAGGAATAGCTTCTTCTAGATATTC
>NZ_JAAHIE010000515.1:0-5004 GCF_010671945.1 Moorena sp. SIO4E2 | reverse complement strand
TAACTCAGATTAAACTTTTGCTTACCTCTTTTATTCAAAGGTGCGCTTTCCGCATCTAATTATTAAATTCGCCACGGGTCGCACCTAAAAGCACCGATTGCGCTACTTGAGGTGCTGCGCGAACAGTAGCGTGCCCATAGCGCATAAGCACCTCAAGTAGCGTGGCCATTCGCGTAGCGTGGCCATAGGCCAAGGCCTTTGGCTGATAGTCGAAGCCTGTGCCACACTACTTGAGGTACTTTTGAATAAAATAAGCTGACTGCTGACTGCTGACTGCTGAATGCTGACCCTGATGCTAGGAATTGGGAATTGGTAGTTTACGATTACCCATTACCAAATAAAAAATATTTGGGAAATGATTAACCGGACTTTATAGTCGATGATAGGCTAGATATTTTATAGTCATAAGAGATAGTTATAAACTTAGCTTATTATAAACTTTTCACCGCAATATAAACTTCAAAATATTGATTTATTAAAATGCAATTATTCAGTATTAACCTATACATTTGATGGTGGTATTATATCAATTGAAGTAGAACTAGGTTAGTGATTTTATGATTTTGAGTGGTAATTCTTTGGTAAAAAAGACCAAACGTTTACCGGGAAAAATTAAGAGAGAGTCTTTCCGCATACCGATGCTACATAATTTCTACTATGGGGACTATCTCATCCGACGAGAAAACCATTATAATTCCCTTCCTGCCCTAGCACCAGTAGATTTACCATTGTTGAATTATCTAAACAGACAAGGAACGTTTGTTACTTCTTTAGAAGAGTTAGGAATTTACTCTAAGGAACTGATAGATAATGCTGAGGATATATTACCAAAATTACGGGCATTGCCCATACCGAAAACTCAGTCTTATATAAACTATCGCGAAGAGCTAATTAGTTACCCACAAATTTTCAAGTGGGGACTTAACGAACGATTGCTTGATATTGTAGAAAATTACCTTGGTGTTCCAGTGTTCTTTGTTGGTGTAACGCTTCAAAGGAATATTGCCGATGGAAAACCAGTACATGTCAGGCAATGGCACGTAGATCCAGAAGACTATCGCATGGTGAAAATCATTATCTACTTGAATGATGTGGGGTTAGATGGTGGCCCTTTTGAATATATTCCCAGAAATTTAACCTCATCATTAGCTCAAACCCTGAACTACAATTATTACAGTTCTGGTTTTGTCTCGGATAAAGACATGGCAAGGATTGCGCCTAAATCTATCTGGAACCCTTGCTCAGGACCCTACGGCACAGTAATTTTTACTGACACACGCAGCATTTTCCATCGTCTGAAACCACCTACTGGATCAGAGCGATACTCAATGACTTTTGGCTACACTTCTAGACGACCGATCACAACCTTTGAGAGAATGATCTTCTCTAAAAACCAGTTGCAAGCCATTGCCAGCGGGCTAAGCCAACGACAACAAGATTGTCTCTTTTTAGATTAAAGCTGTGATCATCACAGTGGAGTTGCGCCATGATTAACCCAGCTGTTCGTAAGCATTCAGGGGTCAGCCGTCAGCCGTCAGCGGTCAGCCGTCAGCGGTCAGCCGTCAGCGGTCAGCCGTCAGCCAAAGGCTCACGCTACGCGAACAGCTTTGTGGAAATAACTCAGAGTGAAGTACCCCAACCTGCAACGCTCTCGGTTGGGGCTTCCAATTCTCAACTCAAATCAGGGACGGTCTTATTCGTCAAAAGGGTTTCCCGCGCGCGTCCCCGACGCCTCTAAAAGCCGCGCTAATATTGGTCTTACTCAGCGTCCACAGGCAGACATCCGCCTTCTAAGGACGTATAACTTTCACGACAGACTTACCTTGGAATTACAGCACTATGACTAACCAGCTGGGGCAAGTCTCTTCCCTGAGCTCCGCTAGTACTTTTATACCTTTTGGCCTAAAACTGATTGGATATTAGACCGTTTGCAAGGTAGCCTTTTAGTCGGTCAGGCGGGTCAGCAACCATAATTATTATAGCATGATTCGTCAAGATTTGTCACAACTTGTCGTTTCGCTATCCATCCCCAACCTGAACGTTCGCGTAGCCTGGCCAAAGGCCAGGTTGGGGAATTCCGCGAATCTTGTTAAACAAATGGTTAGCTGTTTTATTCAAAAGCTGAAAGCTGAAAGCTGATACGCGACACGCTGATAGCACCTCAAGTAGCACCATCTGTAGCCCATAAGCTGTTGGCGTAGCCTGCGCGTAGCCCATTAGCTGATACGCGACACGCTGATACGCGACACGCTGATAACTGAATGCTAACTGAATGCTTACGAGCTGACCATCACCATCTGTAGTGTTTCTGATCTCCCCAGACCTTGGTAGTGATCCGGTCATGGCGTGATGCGGTGATCCGGTCATCCTGTGATCCGGTCATAGCTTGATCATCTCGTAAATTTTCAAAAATCAGTCCTACCCTGAGCGATCGCAGACCTTTGATGTTAGGATTTGACTCGTAACCGTAAATTATACGGATATAAGCAAAGATACAGGGAATTGTATCTTTGTGAGGAGTGTTCAACAAAGGAATAAGAGGCTTGTGGTAGATTCTAAACGATTGTCTGGGCAGTTGTTCAACTTAACGGGAACTAAACTCCTATATATTCTATCAATCGGCTTAACTCTGGGTGCATTAATTCTGGATGGGACAGCAGCTCGCTCCCTGATCGCAGGTAACTCCATCACCATACCCCTGTTGATCTGTGCTCTGGTCACTACTGGGATTGGATATCGAGCAGTCCCCTTTCTACAAGCACTCAAAATGGGTCAGATTATTCGTCAAGAGGGTCCCCAATCCCATTTACAGAAAGCGGGTACCCCCACCATGGGTGGCATATTTTTTGTGCCGGTAGCGGTGGTGATTGCCCTGGTGTGGTCAGGATTATTCCTCCCACAGCAGGATTTTACCCCAGTCCTAGCGGTATCCCTAGCCACCCTTGGCTATCTGTTAATCGGCTGGGTGGACGATTGGCAAGTAGTCCAACGCCGTTCTAATAAAGGGATGTCACCGAGAATGAAACTGGCCTTACAAATTGTGGTCAGTTTACTGTTTTGTATATGGTTAGCACAAACGCAGCCAGCCAGTATCACTAACATCACCCTACCCTTGGGAATCGTCTTACCCTTGGGATTTTTGTTTTGGCCCCTGGGTATATTTGTGCTATTAGCAGAAAGTAATGCTACTAATCTTACCGATGGAGTGGATGGACTAGCAGCAGGAACCTGTGCGATCGCATTTTTAGGACTAGCTGCCCTGATTGCTCCAACCTCCCTTGGTTTAATGGTCTTCTGTGCTTGTATGAGTGGCAGTTGCCTGGGTTTTATTGCCCACAACTGCAATCCCGCCAAAGTCTTTATGGGGGATACCGGTTCTCTAGCCCTAGGAGGAGCACTAGCAGCAGTAGGACTTTTGACTGGGAACCTTTGGGGTTTATTTATAATTAGTGGTATTTTCTTCCTAGAAGCCGTCTCAGTGATTGCTCAAGTTAGTTACTATAAAGCCACCAAAGATGCCAATGGGGTGGGTAAACGTTTATTAAAAATGTCACCGTTCCACAATCATCTGGAACTTTCTGGCTGGTCAGAGACCCAGATAGTGGCGGTATTTTATTTAGTTAATGGGCTTCTGGTCTTGTTGTGTTTGGGGTAACCAACCTACAACAGCTAGCTCATAAACGGACTGGATCATTAGTGTGGAAAAATTCCTCCCCCCAATCTCGTTAAGGGGGGAGTTTTTGCTGAAGGTTTACCTGACTTGACGAATAGGTAATATTATCTCCGGTTGAATAGTTACACTTTGGCAAATCGAAAGCATTTGGCATTTGGCATTTGGCATTTGGCAGAAGAAAAGGAGTAATGTCTAAAGGGAAATGGTTTTTTATCATTAATTATCCGGACATGATATAAGCCGCGATCGCGAATTAGCCAACTCTAGCAACACTCAAGTATCAAAGGTCAACATTGAAACTGTTACCTTTCAGAGTTAATTTCCGTCACCACCCATAAATCAGGCAGTCTAGAGGAATTTACTTCAGTTTTTACTCCCGCTTCCCTTTTAAAAAAAATTCGGTCAAGTTTTGGTTAACGCCAATCCTTGACCGAATTATTTATTGCCATTTTCCACGCTTCACAGCCTAGCTGCACCTCAAGCCACTAGTGAAACCACCGAATCATGTTAGTTGTGCTCTACTTAGCCGGTCAATTGTCGGAATCCACAACACACTAAATTATCCTTGAAACTTGAGGCTTCGTCTTAGCCAGGGATTGGAATCCCTGGCAAATTACTATCTTAATCTAGCTTAATCTAGCAGCACATATCGAATCAAAATACTGATCACCTCTCCAGGATTTTCAGTAGGTTGAGGTGTGCTCCAATCATTCACCTCTGCGTAACCAACGGCATAAAGATTATAAATTGTGTTCCGAACAGCTTGGGGAGAACCAATTAAGATATGTTTGATTTGTTACCGTCGTCGCTGTCCCTCACCAGAGGGCTTAGGCACACTAGGCTGGTTGGGATTATCACCAGGGTTGGGGACGAAATTTTGAGCCATAATGATTTGTTTTATTTTGCTGAAAATTGCAATATATTTATTGTATACTTTGACGACGTTAAGGTCAATTATATTTTATATAAATTTAAATTAATTAATATTTTCAGGTTGAACAAAATATTGAATTGCTAATAAATTAGGGAGTCGGGAGTCGGGAGTCGGGAAATGGGAATCGGGAGTCGGGAATCGGGAATCGGGAATCGGGAGTCGGGAATCGGGAGTCGGGAATCGGGGTGGGGAAAATTGACTGGAGCTGATCACGATTACAGACGCGATCGCATATATCAAACAGTCGGGAGATCCCAGTCGGGGCGGGGAAAATTGACTGGACTATTTCACCAATACTTTCGCGATCGCATATATCAAACAGCTTTGTAGCACAGGCTTCGACGCTGTGACCTAAATCAGAGCCTAGAAACTCCTCAAAATATGTATCCAAATCTAC